>JASHXW010000504.1 GCA_030043395.1 Streptosporangiaceae bacterium | reverse complement strand
CTCGTCGCCGACCTGATCAGGCGCAAGTACCACGCGGTCCGCGGCATCGGCGAGGTCGTTGCCGAGATAGGGCTCCAGCGCGACGCCAGCGGCCATTAGCCGCCCTCGGCGCACCCGTCTGCGCAATCAGGCATTGACCGCCGCGTCGATCGTGATCCCGGCACCGCTCAATCGGCATTGGCGCCGACGGCATGGGCTCGCTTACGGGCGGATGCAATAGGACTTTGTTCGGTATTGCAGATCATTTGGAACTGAATCGCTGTCACCAACCCGCATGGGCCGTATCGTTCATTAAGTACGGCGCGCGGATTGCGCGTGGGGTGGGACTAATTTCCTAGTCAGACTGCGGGACTGTCAGTGATCAACCGGATTTCGGCGAAGGGGGGCGTCACGTGGCCGGCCCGCTCAGGCCTGGTTCCTGTGCTGGCGCCGGGATTCGTCGCTCGCCCGGAATCGGCGCCAGGCCTGGAGCATGCGCTTGCTCCCGGGCGCATAGTCGTGCTCACGCCAAGCAGCCCGCTGGCCAAGCCGGGCTTTCCTGACTGGTTCGCAGCGTGCGGCAAGACCCAGCTCGCGGCCTACGTGGCGCAGGCCATGCTGCAATCGGGCGAGATCGAGCTGCTGGCCTGGGTGACGGCAACCAGCGAGGCGTCGCTGGTTGCCGGGTACGCGGCCGCTGGCGCGGCGGTCAGCGGTGTCAGCCGGGCGGGCGACGCGCAGGCGGTAGCCGCGCAGTTCATGACCTGGCTGGCTGAGACAGACCGGCCGTGGCTGGTCGTCCTTGACAATCTTTCCGGCTCCTGCGATATCCGCGACCTGTGGCCCACCGGGCCGGCCGGGCGGACGCTGATCACGACAAACGAGCCCGATGCGCTCCCCCAGGACGACCGGATCGTGTCCTTCCCGATCTCCGGGCTCAGCCGCAGGGAGGCTCTGAGCTACCTGCTCAGCCGGCTGACCGAGGACCGTGGCCAGCGAACCGGGGCTATCGACGTCGTCGACCATCTGGGCGGCGAGCCCCTCGCGCTGTCGCAGGTCAGCGCCGTCATCACCGACTCTGCGCTGTCCTGCCGGGATTACCTGGATCACTTCGACCGCAAGCGCGGCCAGCTCGCGCTGCCCGATGACGGCAAGCAGTCCGCCGCGGCCATCACCTGGACGCTCTCGGTCGAGCACGCTTACCGGCTGATGCCGAGCGGGCCCGCCCAGCCGCTGCTGATCCTCGCCTCCCTGCTGGACGGCGACGCGATTCCGGCCCCGGTCCTGCTGACCAGCGCGGTGATCACCTATTCCGGCGGAGCGACGCGCGGGCTGGCCGGACCTGACCAGGTCTGGGCCGCGCTGGCGAGCCTGGAGCGGACCGGCTTGCTGTCCATCGACGACGCGGTGTCTCCGCCCGTGGTGCGGCTCAGCCCGGCGGTGCAGACCGCCATCCGGTCGGCGACGTCAGCGCAGATGCTCGACCAGGCCGTGCTGGCGGCGGCCGCGGCGCTACTGGAGGCCTGGCCCGAGCACGAGCCCGAGGGCTGGCTGCCGATGAGCCTGAGGTCGTGTGCCGCCAGCGTGATCCGGATGGCAGGCGAGCTGCTCTGGGCTGGCGACTCCTACCATCTGATGTTCCGCGTCGGCGACAGCCTGGACGCCGCCGGACTGACCAGGCTCGCGGCACGCCACTGGAACCAGGTCGCCGAGTCGTGCGAACGGTACTTCGGGCCGGCGCACCCGGACAGCCTGGAAGCGAACGACCGGCTGGCAGCCGCCTTCCTCGCGGACGGCCAGGCTGCCCAGGCCTTGCCGTGGTTCCGCCGTCTCGCCGCCGACCGGTCCAGCCACCTGGGCCCCGACCATCCAGCGGCAGTCGCCGCCACGATCAGGCTCGGGCGCGCGCTGCTGGCCGCCGGGCTGGCCGATGACGCGGTCGCGGTGCTGGAGCGGGCAGTCAGTGACAGCTCGCATATCCACGGCGCGGGTCACCCCGAGGCCCTAGAGGCCAGGGAAGCGCTCGCATCCGCCTATTGCTCATCCGGGCAGCTGACCGAGGGCATCAGGCAGTACCAGCGCACGCTGGCCGACCGCGAGCGGACCATGGGCGCCGCCGATCCGGCGACCCTGTCCACCGCCCAGAAGCTCGGCGACGCCTATCTCGCGGCGGACCGGACGAAGGAAGCGCTGAACCAGTTCAAGTCCGTGACGAATGGCCGGGAGCGCGCGGCGGGCCCTGACCACCCGGACACGATCGCGGCCCGCAGCCGTCTCGCCACGGCCTATTACAAGTCCGGCCGGATGGCCATGGCGCTGCAGATCTACGAGGAGGTACGGACCGACTCAGAGCGGGTGCTCGGCACCGATCATCCCGACACCCTGGCCAGGCGGGTGAACCTGGCCCACGCGTACTACGCGGCCGGCCGCATCGGCGACGCGATCGCCCTGCTCCGCGACACCGCCGAGCGCTGCGAACGGACACTCGCAGCGGATAGCCCGCTGGCCAGAACGGTGCACGAGAGCCTGGCGAACATCTCCGGCGACTGAGCCGGCTGAACTGACCGGCAGGACTGACCCGGCAGGGCTGAGCGGCCCGGCAGAGCCGCCGGGCCGCTTTCCCCTGCCAGAGGGCCGGGGAGCCTAGTCGTCCTTCGCCGCGCTCTCCAGCCTGATGTGGAAGAACGGCGAGCGAAGCACGAACCTGGCGACAAGCAGGAGCAGCAAGCCCACGGCGACGATCCCGACGATCGACCAGTTCTGCGACGCGGGCGCGGCGAGCATCGACTTGATCACGACCCAGACCAGGAACGCCGCGGCGGCGACGGGCAGCAGGCCGAGGAAGATCGCGTCCCGTGCGTTGCCGAAGACCTTCCGCCGGTAGTAGAAGACGGTCGCCATCGCGGTCAGGACGTAGAAGACGGCGAACAGCAGCCCGGCCACGTCGACCACGTCGCTGAATGCGCCTTCCACGGATGTGACGAGGAAGTAGATGGCGCTCAGCGCGATGATCAGGACACCAACGACGATGCTGGCGGCGACCGGCGTGGAGTAGCGGCGCGACACGTTGCCGAGGAATCCGGGCAGGGTGCGGTAGCTCGCCATGCCGTAGACGATCCGCGCGCTCAGCACGATGCCAGTGCCGGTCGTGGCGATGACCGACAGCGCCAGGGCAAGCGCCATGATCTTCGCCGTCGTTCCGCCGCCCATCGCCTGCGCGACGTAGACGAGAATGTCACCGGCGTTCTTCTGCAGCTTGGCTGGCGACACCACTCCCTGCAGGCCGATGATCGACAGAGTGTAGATAACGGTCAGCAGCGCGACTGCCAGCAGCGCGGCCCGGCCCGGGTTGACGCGCCGGTGCCTGACCTCCTCGTTCACGTACAAGGTGCCATCCCACCCGGTGAAGATGAACACCGCGATCAGGAATCCCGCAGCCGCGCTGCCCTTGCCGTCGATTCCGCTGAGGCTGAACCACCCGCTGGTCATGTGGTAGGTCCCGGCGTGATGGCTGAGCACGAAGACCAAGCCGACGATGGCCAGGCCGACCAGGATCACGTACTCGACCACCGCCATCCCGACCTGGGCGCGCGCGGTGATCCGGATACCCACGACGGCGATCACGAGCATGATCAGGCCGAGTGCCGTCGCGATGCCAATGTTCGACCAGTTGCTGTTGGAGTTCGCGCCGAATACCGCGAGCACGGACGGGCCGAGTACCTCCACGCCACTGACCGTCGCGATGATGTAAGCGGCGATCATGAGCCAGCCCGTGATGAAGCCGAGGTAAGGGTTGATCGCGCGGCCGACCCACTCGAACGAGGCGCCGCAATTGGCATTCCACAGGTTCAGCCGGCGATAGGCGTTCGCGATCACGAGCATCGGGATCGCCGTCAAGATGATGATCAGCCCGCTGCCATAGGCGGTCGCGGCTGCGAGCAAGGCCAGGGTCAGGCCGACAGACGCGGCGGGGGCCGACGAAGCCATTCCGATGACGGTGTCCTGGGCGACGCCGATCGCGTCGGGCTCAAGCCTCGTCACAGGGACAGGCACGCCCTCCACGCCTGGGGGCGCGATCTGCTCTGCCATGGGTCCTTCCTTTCTCACCTGTGCCTTGCACCGCGCCCGCCTGCCGACGAGCCGCGCCAGGATTAGTCAGAATCCACGTAGACGCGGAACCCACTGAGGTATCCGCTCGACCTCGCTGGCGCCGAGGTCATGGAAGCCACCGCCCGCGGGCTATTTAGCCCCTCTCATAAGCATGAGCATAGCTACCATTTCCGGAACACTATACTCTTGAGGCAACAATTAACATATTCACTCTGGTGAATCACGCCCGGTCACGCTGGTACCTTCCATCGCACTGCACTTCCTGTACCACGAGGACCGATACCAGCGCAATAGCGAGGTACGAATGCGGTATCCGGATCGCCAAGCCGAAGCTGATCTGGACCGCCGCGCGGCCCGCCGGCTGCGGAATCTCGATTCGCTGCTGCCTGATTCACCAGGCCAGGAGACGGGTTGCGGAGCCACCTTCGCCGTCACCGGCACGGACGGCCTGCCCATCGCGACCGCCTCATGCGTGCACTGGGAGGCCGCTGCCGGCTCGATCGACCGGACGTGGGGAGCAGCACGCCGGTTCAGCCTGATGCCGCGGATCGCCGGACCTGAAGTAGGAAACGCGCTCGATCAGCTGCTCACGCAGTGGCGCCCGCACCTGGCCGGCCTCGGCGAGGCCGGCCACCAGGACACCGCGGCCGCCGTCACGTGGCCATCGCACGACGTCACGGGCGTCAATGCCCTGATGCACCACGGCCTGGCTCCCAGGGCCGTCATCGCAGCAAGGAGCACTCATCGCCGGACGCCGTCCAAGGACGGCGGGCCGTCCCGGTCGGGCGCCGAGGGTGATCACGCTCGTGCGGCTTCGCCTACGGGCACCGCAGTGGACGTCGCGGGTGTCACGATCAGGCGGGCCGGCCTTGCCGACCTCGACGCGGTGGTGCGGCTGGGCCTCGACCTGGTGAAGTACGACGCGTTGTTCGGCGCCATGATCGAGCGGCCGGAGTCTGGCCAGGCGCTGCGTGATGAGCTGGCGCCCTTGCTCACCGGGCCCGCGCCATGGGCCTGGCTAGCCGAGCGCGATGGCCGGGCGGTAGGGATGCTGACCGCCGAGCCGCCCCATGCTGCGCTTTGGATCGCGCCGCTGACCAGGCCGTCCCCGGTCGCCTACCTGGAGCTGATGTTCGTCGAGCCGGCCGAGCGCGGCACCGGCATCGGTGCCGCGCTCACCCAGCGACTGCACGCGGAGGTCGACGCGGCCGGCGTGCCGGTGACGCTGTTGCACTACGCGCAGGTCAACCCGTTGTCCGCGCCGTTCTGGAGCCGCATGGGCTACCGCCCGCTCTGGACAGTGTGGGAGGCAAGGCCCGCGCTCACCCTGCGCTAACCGAACCATCCCGCACCTCGCGCACAGCCAATCCAGCCTGCGCCCACCCCACCGGACCACAACGATGTCCCTGCGCTGTTGTTGCAACAACAGCGCAGGGACATCGTTGTGGCTCGGATCAGCGCGCTTCCTTGTCGCTCTCCAGGCGGATCTGGAAAAACGGCGAACGGTAGCCGAATCGCGCGATGATCATCAGCGCGATGCCCACCACGACGATGCCGAGCATCGAGTAGTTCTGGGCGGCCGGAGACTGGAGCATCGACTTCACGAGCACCCAGCCCAGGAAGCCCGCCGCGCCGAGCGGCAGCAGGCCGAGCACGAGAAAGTCCCATACGCCGCTGAAGACCCTTCTCCGGTAATAGGTCATCGCTGCCAGCGCGGTCAGGATGTAGAACACCGAGAACAGGAACCCGGTGACGTCGATCACGTCGTAGAACGCGTTCTGCACGGACGTGACCAGGAAGTAGATCGCGCTCAGCACGATGATCATGACGCCGACGACGATGCTGGCGGCGGCTGGGGTGGAATACCGGCGGGACACGTTGCCAAGGAAGCTGGGCAGCGCGCGGTAACCCGCCATCCCGTAGACCAGCCGGGCGCCGAGCACGATGCCCGTGCCAGTCGTGGCGATCACCGACAGCGCGATGGACAGCGCCATCGCCTTCGCCCAGAAGCCACCGCCCAGGGCCTGCGCCACAACGACGAGCGCCGTGCCGGACTTGGACGCGGCCGCCAGCTTGTCCGGCGAGATCACGCCCTGCAGGCCCACTTGCGCCAGCGTGTAGATCACGGCCAGCAGCACGACCGCGATGATGGCGGCCCGGCCGGGGTTGACGTGCCGGCGCTTGACCTCCTCGTTGACGTACAAGGTGCCATCCCAGCCGCCGTAGACGAACACGGCTGCTAGGAAGCCGGCCACCGCGCTGCCCTTCCCGCCGATTCCGCCCAGGCTGAGCCAGGAACTGGTTATGTGCACCGAGCCCGGGTGGTGGCCGACCACCCAGATCACGCCAGCGATCGACAGGCCGACCAGGATCGCGTACTCGACCAGCGCCATTCCGACCTGAGTACGCGCCGTGATGCGGATGCCGACCACGGCGATCACGAGCATGACAACGCCCACCGCGCAGCCGATGCCCACATAAGCCCAGGTGTTCGTCGACGTCGAACCGAAGACCGCGAGGACAGACGGCCCGAGCAGCAGGACCTCGGCCACCGTGCCGATGACGTAGGCAGCCACCATCAGCCATCCGGTCAGGTAGCCCAGATAGGGGTTAATGGCACGGCCGACCCACTCGAACGAGGCGCCGCAGTTGGCGTTCCACAGGTTCAGCCGTCGGTAGGCATTGGCGATGATGAGCATCGGAATGGCGGTCAGCAGCAAAATCGGACCGCTGCCATAAGCCGTGGCACTGGCCAGCAGCGCGAGCGACAAGCCGACTGTGGCCGCCGGAGCGGAGGACGCCATCCCGATGATGGTGTCCTGGCCGACGCCGATCGCATCGGGCTTAAGTCGTGAGGCTGTGGATGGATTTGCGCCGGTATTCGAGACCGCTGCCTGCTCCGTCATCTAGCCCTCTCACTTATTTGCCCGGCCCGACATCGGCACCCTATCGGCCGGCTCGCGGATCGATGAAATGCGCATTGCGGCGTCTCTTACCAAAATTTCGGGCAGTGCAATTGAAAGCGGACTTAGGCGCCCGTAAATGAGGCGAGCAAACTGGCCACTTCAGACGGGCTCAGGCTGCACGTGGCATCGCCGACGGACAGTTCCACTCGCTGCACTCCAGGGTCCGCCGTCGTCATGGCCTGCGGCCAGGTCCAGATGCCCTGCTCCTGCGCCAGCGTCCTGGCCACCGCCTCGAAGCGCTCCTGGGTCGTCTCGAGCAGCAGGTGCATCATCGGCGTCTGAGGTGGGTCCGGGACCACGGTGATGCCCTCGACCCCCGCGAGGGCGGCCGCGATGGCCCTGGCGTGCGCCAGGTACCCGGGCATCTTCGGCAGCCTGACAGCCAGGCAACTGAGGGCCGAGGCGGCGGCCGGCCACATGCCGAACAGCATGCCGCCCATCCGCTGCCGCCATTCGCGGACCTCGGCGATGATGTCGTCGGGGCCAGCCACGCAGCAGCCCGCAAGCGCGCCGATGCCCTTGTAGAACGACACGTAGACGGTGTCGAACAGCGCGGCGATCTCGCCAGGCGGCCTTCCGTATCCGGCCGACGACTCCCACAGCCGGGCGCCGTCCAGATGCGCGGCCGCGCCGTGCTCGGCTGCCCAGCCGCACTGGTCGGTCAGTTCCTCCCACGACGGCTGCTGCCCCCCGATGTCGCGCTGCGGCAGCTCGAGCAGGAGCGCCGCGACGGGCTCGGCGATGGCCGTGAGGTCCGACATCGCGATGAGCCTGTTCCGGTCGCCGACTGCCCGCCCGTTCAGGCGCTGCAAGCGGCGGTAGGCCTGCCCCTCGTGCTGCTCGAGGTGGCACATCGGGTGAAACACGACTGTGCGCCGGCCCCGGCGCTGCGCATGCACCCGCAGCGTCAGCTGCTGGGCCATGGTGCCGCTCGGCACGAACACGGCGGCAGGCTTGCCGAGCAACCGCCCGACCTCTGTCTCCAGCTCGGTCTCCACCCCGCCAGCGCCGTACCTGTCGACTGCGGTGTCCGGCGGGATCGTCGCGAGCATGTCGGCAGCCCGCACCGGGTCGTGACCGGTCAGGAACCTGGTGCACTGATCGCGCAGCTTCAGCGTCTCGGCATCGTCGGCGGCCATGCCAGATGCTATCCCGCCCCTCGGCAACCCGGCAGCGCCCCGGCGCCGCCAGTGCGTCCCGGACGGCGACCCCCAGTCGTCATGGCGCCGGCATCACCGCGTCGATCCTGCGCCCGCCGAACGAACCGCCGATGGTGGCGACAGCGTGGTAGACGTTGTCGCGATAGGTCAGGTCAACGGTGGCTGCCCGGCCGCCGGGCCCGCTGACCGTGAGCCAGGCGGTCATCCGCCCGGTCCGCCTGTCCCACAGCGCGTAGCCGCTGACCGAGGTATCGGTGGTCCACCGGTCACCGTGGAAGCTAATCCGGGTCCGGCTAGCCGGCCCCGAGAAGGTGTAAGTGCCGCCGCGCAGGCCCCAGCCGTGCACGCCGTCGCCGTAATAGAAATGCCAGTCCGCGTCGCCGACCACGGTCACGCCGACCGCGGCCAGCCGCAGGGCACGCAGGCCCGCCTGGTCGCCTGGCCGGGCCGTGGCCGGGGTGACCTGGGCGAGCCGCTTGGCGAAGCTGCCGACCACGCGGACCTCTGGTGTGTGCCTGGCGCAGGTCGCGTTCAGCCGCCACAACCTGCCGGGCGCGGCGATGAACTGGCGGACCAGGCCCTGGGCACAGCCGAAGGTGTCGTCGAGCGCGTTGATGTGCGTGTCGTTGTGGATCAGGATCCAGCGTGCCGACGGACCCATCTCACGCGCGGTCCACCGTCCCTCGGCAGGAGTTGTCAGCGAGTCAAGGTCACCCGACAAGACCAGGACGGGCAGCGACTTCGGTGCATAGGGAGGCGGCGTGGTGACGGGCGGACCGGGATGGGCCGGCTTGGGCCAGTCCAGGCACGCGTTGAATTCAGCGGCCGGCTCGGTGAGCCATTCGCGGACGGTGAACGGGGCGAAGGTATCCGGTGCCAGGCGGGCGACGGCCCGCGCGTACTCCGCGCGCCGCTGGCGAATCGAGGAGTAATAGGAGAACGGCTGCGGGTAATCCACGCACGTCGTGGCCTGGTACAGCCCGTCGTTGAACTCGCTGACCGGTCCCGAGGTCGCGTTCGGGTAGATCTCCTGAGCGGTGAGGCGGAGCAGCGGCACGCTGTCGTGGTCCGGCGCGAGCAGGGCCCGGATGGCCGGGTCGAGCTCGCGGTAGACACCGCTGTCGTAGCCAGCGATGTTGACCAGGTCGATCAGCTGCCCGATCCCGACCCTGGCGGTGACGACCTGGCCATAGGGCGTCCTGGTCCTGCCGGTGACGGGATGCGCGCGCAGGTAACGCGCGGCCCGGCCGATCCTGGCCCATGAGCTACCAGGCGCAGCCCGGTGGCACGCGACGCTGCGATCACAGGCGAGGTTAAACCCGCGCCGAGCAGCGGCGATCGTCGTCAGCCAGAAGGGGTCTCGCTCGGTGACGGGATAGGCGGCGTCCAGCGTGACCGACCGGAGCATCTGGTGATCCATGGCCGTGAACACCTGCCCGAAGTAGGTGCCGTAGGAGTCGCCGTAGAAGTCGACCTTGCCGGTATCCAGCCGGCGTAGCAGCAAGGCAAGGTCGCGAGCCGCGTTCGCCGTCGTGTACAGGTCGCTTGCCCGCACGTAACCGTGACCGCCGATGAGCTTGCGGGTGTGGTCGAGTTGCCTGCCGCAGGCACCGGTGTCCGCGATATACGCCGCGATGCCGTCGTTCAGCGTCCAGTCCTGCAGGGCCTTACAGGTGAACGACGAGGACATCCCGGTGCCGCGCAGGTCCACGAGGAGCAGGTTGTGGTCAGTCAGCAGCGGCCAGAGCATGGCGCGGTACGCGTGGGAGTAGTCCGTCGTCGGATAACCAGGGCCGCCCTGGACCGCCACGATCGTCGGGGACTTCTTGCCGTCAGTGGCGGGGTACCACCAGAAGCCGAGCCTGATCGTCCCTGCGGCCTTGTTGAAGTAGTCGAAAGGCACGCCGATGGTGGTGCACCAGGCTAGCGGCGAGGCCTTGCACGGCGGGATAAGCACCGAGCCCACCCTGACCGGCCGGCGAGCCGCGGCGGATGTGGCAGGAGGCGTCGCGGCGGACGCCGGCGCCGACGTCACCGCGGATGTCGCAGCCGTTGTCGCTGTTCTCGCCGCAACGGCCGCTGCCGTTGCGCTCGCCGCAGCAGCCGCTGCCGGAACCCCGCAGGATACGGCTAGCCCCGCCGCGGCTGCAGCGGCCACGGCCATCCATCGCCGGAACGAAAGCGGTGTTACGGGCATACCGCACAGGCTGATCTCGCCGGTCGGCCTGTGTCAAGAGTGCGGTGACCCGATGCCCATCGCGTCCAGCACGAACGCGAACACCTCGGCCTCATAGCTGGCCTGGGCGAACCGGCCCGACGGCCCGCCATGAGCGCCGACGCCAAGCTCGACCCGGAACAGGATCGGCGCCTGGACGGCCGGACTGTCCGAGCCCTCCGGTACGCCCGGCGCGCCTGGCCCGTCCGTCCCGGTAGCACGGAGCCTGGCGACCCACTTGGCCGGCTCGTGCACCATGACCCTGGCGTCGTGCACGGCGCCGGTCACCAGCAGTCGCGGCCTGGTCGCGGCCGGCGGAGGGTTGTCATACGGCGAGTACGCGCGCAGGCATGCGTAGTCCTCGGGGTCGCGCGGGTCACCCCACTCGTCCCACTCGTTGATCGTCAGCGGGATCGAAGGATCGAGCATGGTCGTGACGACATCCACGAACGGCACCTCGGCGACGACAGCCAGCCACCGGCCTGGCCGCATCGAGTAGACCGCACCCTGGAGCAGTCCTCCGGCCGACAGCCCGCGCGAGACGATCCGCCGCCCGTCGACCAGGGCGTGGCCTTCCCGCTCGGCCGCGCCGCCAGGCACGTCAGGTCCGGCACC
>JASHXW010000503.1 GCA_030043395.1 Streptosporangiaceae bacterium | reverse complement strand
CTGCGAGACTAACCAGGCCGGCCAGGTGCGGGTCACCTATATCGCCGGCTCGCCCGGCGCAGCGGGAAGCGATGTACTGACCGCGGCCGTCGACCCCTACGGGACGGACGCAGCCGCCGACCAGTACACCTACCTGGCCAAGGTGGGCACCGCTGTCGCAAGCTACAACTGGAGTCCTAACCCAGTCGCCGCGGCGGGCAAGCTGACGCCCGGTAAGGCAGTATCGCTCACTGTCGCCGCGCTTAGCGCCAGCGGCAACCCGATCCCCGGTGCCCGCATCGCAATCACGCCGGCGCTGGCACCTGGCAGCAATGCCACGGTGAAAGCTGCCAAAGAGGGCTGTCCTGGTGTCGGGACGTCAGTGGAGCCTGAGGCACCCGCGGCCGGGACGTTCACTTGCGAGACGGGCAAAGCTGGCGTGGGGACTTTGATCTACACGAGCTCGACCAAGCGGCCGCAACAGGGCAGCGACGGCATCACCGCGAGCTATCCGACTAGCAGTAAGCAACCGTCCACCGTTCCGGCTCCCGTCGGGGATGCTTACGCCTACCAGGCCATCGGTCATTTCAGCTGGAGCGCTAATCCGATTGCCGCGCCGGGGACGCTCAGCCCAGGACAGAAAGTGACCCTGACCGTGACCGCCTTCCGCCCATCCGGGGGGCCTGCTTCGGACGCCGATGTGTACCTGTCACTGACGAAGCCGAAACCCGGCATCGAGCCATCTAAGCACCCCGACAATGCGCGCGCCTTCTGCGGGCCGAAGAATACTCCGCTGCCGGCTTACTGCCCCGCGAACGCCGCAGGCAAAGTTCAGGTGACCTACGCCGCGTCTTCGTCAGCCGGGGAATTGGGCAGCGATGCACTGACTGCGGCAGCTGACCCGTACGGCACTAACGCCGCTGTTGACCAATACACGTACCTGGCCCCATACGGTACTGCGATAGCCAGCTACAGCTGGGGCCCAGATCCGATCGCCCCGGCTGACTCGCTGACTAGCGGCCAGACTGCCCAAGTCGCCGTCAGCGCACTAAGCGCTTACGGCAACCCGATTCCTAATGCCCAGGTCGCTCTCATCCTGGCACTCGCACCAGACAGCGCAGCAGAGGTCACGCCAGTGGTTGGGACATGTAGCGGCGTAACCAAGCTGCCAACCGTGGCTACTGTGGGTACCGCGAAACCGACGGACTGCCGAACAGGGAATTACGGCGCGCTTGCTCTCACCTACACCAGTTCCCGCACGACGCCATCAGGCGGCAGCGATGCCATCACGGCAAGCTATCCGAAGGTGAGCAAACCGCCCAAATCTATTCCCGGTCCGGAGATCGATGTCTACAGCTACCGCTAGATCGCTACGTGCCTTCTGGGCGCAGCAGCACAGCGAGCCCACATCGAGTCGCGAAGCACGCGCGTGTCGCCAGTGCCCTCAAGGCCCATGGAAATTAACTGGGCGCTTGCCAACGGCTACGTCGAACTCCACACCGGCAACGAGGAGCGGGTAGCGAGCCACTAACCCGTCTTCTTTTCCCGCGGCCAATCCGGCATTCGGTCACTCATGGGCGCTGATAGGAGCCCTGACTGCAGTCTTTCGGCCCGGTGAGCCTCAGCACTGGCCGCGTCCGCGCTGCATGTCAACCGTCAGTGCAGACGGGACGTCTTTCCGGTATCTCACCGAACGGGAACATGGGGTCGCCATGACAGCATCCAAGCGAACCGCCGCCCTGGTCGCCGCGTCAGCCAGCCTGGCCGCGATCGCTCTTACCGCGCCCGCAGAGGCAGCACCCTCAGCGCGCAGGCCCGTCACCGTGCTGGTCGTCAATCGCGGGTCACGGTCAGTAACGCCGATCTTCCCGTCCGACAATCACGCGGGGAAGCCGATCCCGGCCGGCATGCAGCCGGAGGCGATCGCGATGACGCCGGACCGCACCATGGCGTACGTGGTCAACCACCTGTCCGACACCGTGACCCCGATCGTGATCGCCACCGGCAAGGCACTGGCGCCGATCGCCGTCGGCGAGACCCCGGACGCCATCGTAATCAGCCCGAACGGGAAGATGGCCTGGGTCACCTGCAGTAACCACCTGCACGGCAATGGCACTGTTACCCCGATCGATCTCGTCACCAACACGGCTTTGGCACCGATCACGGTCGGCAATTTCCCGGTAGGCATGGCGATCACCCCCGATGGCAAGACCTTGTATGTCGTGAACAATGGCTCCAGCACCATCACGCCGATCAACACCGCCACCATGACCGCGCTTGCCCCGATCCCGACGGGGGGCGACCCTCAGGTCGCAGTGATGAACCCGAATGGCAAGACGGTCTACGTAGCCGGACCGGGCAATTCCGTGCTCCCGATCAGCACCACTACCAGTACCGCGGGCAAGCCGATCACTGTTCCCGGCGGAGTAGCGCTGGCCATGGCGATCACTCCGAACGGTAAGACGCTCTTCGTCGCCAATATCAATTACCGCGGGGGCGGCGTCACCCCGGTGAACACCGTAACTGGCAAGGCCGGAAAGTTCATCGCCATCGGCACGGCCTACGTACTCGCGATAACGCCCAATGGCAAGACGCTGTACGTCGGATGCTCTAAGTATCTTTCGGGGGAGCCGTGCCGCTGGTCAACGAGCGTCGTAGCGATCAGCATCGCGACTGACGAAGTCGTCAAGTCGATGCAGTTGGCCAGCGATGGTGTCACCCTCGGCATCGTCGTCATCCCGAACGGGCAGATGGTCTATGTCGCGGATTACCGCCATGACGTCTGGCCGATCAGGACAGCCACGAACACCGTGCTCGCGCCGATCCGGGTCGGGACCGGCCCGGTCGCGATCGCCGCGTACCACACCTTGTCTACTCCGTGCTTCCTGTGCTACTAAGTCGCACTGACTGCCAGCCTGCCTAGGCGAGGTCAACTCTTGCCGTCTCGCTTGAGGCAAGTGCCCCCCTAGAAGAGCCCGAGTTCTCGGGTCTCGGCTGCGCTGCTCAGGTCGCCGGTGACCACTCCGGCCTAGTCCGTCGGTGGAGCCGGTGATGAAGATGCGAGACATGGGACCACTCTTCCTCGCGGACCTGCGACAGCGGGTAGACGTTCGCGATCGGAACGTCGAGGTGCCCGTTGGCGATTCTGAGCATCCCAGGGCCGATCTCCCGCGAGTGACTAAATCTGTGCATTGAGTATTGAATCGATCGAAATCGAAACTGGTGCTTGGGTAACCGTGCAGTGGCTATAACGCTGAGTAGCGCACGCGAAGGCGCAGTCCACAGAAAGTCACGAGCGAAGGAGATGACCATATGTCCATGCCGACTAAGCCGAGCATCGTGTTCGCCCACGGACTGTGGGCCGACGGCTCGTGCTTCAACAAGGTGATACCAACCCTCCAAGCGGAGGGCCACGAGGTGGTGTCCGCACAGAACAGCCTTGACACGCTCGAAGGCGACGTTGCCGCGGTCACACGCGCGCTAGGCCGCGTCAGCAGCCCGGCCATCCTGGTCGGCCACTCTCAAGGCGGAACCATCATCAGCGGCGCGGGAGAGGACGACCGCGTCGCCGGGCTGGTCTACATCGCCGCGCTCGCCCCGGATATCGGTGAGACGGCGCAGAGTCTGCAGGACCAGTTCCCCCCTACAGAGATCCTCGATCACATCGAAGTCGCCGACGGACGGATCTGGCTGCGCCCGGAGGGCATCGAGTACTTCGCGGGAGATCTGCCCGAGAAGGAGCAGAAGGAGGTCTGGGCAACGCAGGGCGTACCGGCAGCGGACCTGTTCGCCAACAAGACCGAGAACGCCGCCTGGAAGTCGAAGCCGAGCTGGTACATCGTCGCCAAGCAGGACCGAACGGTGCAGCCAGAGCTCGAGCGCTTCGTTGCGCAGCGCATGGGCGCGACCACCTACGAGGCGGACAGTAGCCACGTCGTCATGCTTTCCAACCCGACCATGGTGACCGACGTGATCCGCACCGCCGCGGCCTCCATCTAGGGACCTAACGCCTCTGCAGAGCCGAGGATCGCGAGCTCTTGCCGGTTGCCGGAGGCGCGCAGAAGATCACGCGCCTGCCCAGCCGCGTACCGTAGCCATTCCAGGCCCGCTCAGCTCGGCAAGCCGGGCTGGGCGGCCTGAGATGGTGAGCGCTAGCGCCGCCGCGGGCCCGCGTACCTCGTCGCCGCTGCCGTGCGCCCACTCAGTGTCGTTGGCGACATAACGCAGTGCCGGCACTCCCTTGGCCGCGAACCCCCGCCGCCCCTTTCGCGAGAGGAGGAAGTCAAGCGCGCCCTGCCATCGATCGGCGGGCCGGCCTTCGGCGATTCCTAGCGGGACGCGCATGTCCTCGCCGTGCAGCAGCACCTCGGTGAGCGGTGCCTCGGAGCCAAAGGTTGGCGGCGTGAATCGGCTGTCCGCGTTAGACCGCAGGTCGCCGATGATGTCGGGGATGGGCCGGGTCGCCTCGCGGGCGACGACGATGCAGTTGGCGCGATCTAGGTTGCCGCCAGCCCTGATCGCCGCCAGCAAGAGCGTGCTCGTGCCGCGCGTGAGCACCACGCTCAGGTGCGCAGCCACCTCCCGCACCGTCCAGGCGGCGCAGAGGCTCTGGGTTTCCCACTGCTGGGGGCTGAGTCCGTCGAACATGTCGGCGATGGCCCGGCGCTCGGCCGCGATGACCGGGAAGTAGTCCACGTGCGCAAGCCTTCACCCTTGGTCTTCGATGACGCAACCGGTGGAGGTCGCGCGGCCGAGAACCATGGCTGATGGAATGTCAGAAGGCAGCTAGTGAGAATGTATGGTCGGTCCGTGCCTGAGAAGCGAGCGGACACCCTGCTGAGGACAATGCGGGTAATCGAGCTCTTCACCCTCCAGCGTGCCTGGACCGACCTCAGCGACGACGAGTTGTTCTGGGAGCCTGTTGCCGGATCATGGGGTGTTCGCAGGCGCGCGGAATGTAGCACCCCGACGCCTTTCGGTGATGGTGACTGGGTAGTCGACTTCGACGCCGACCTGGTGATGGCTGCCATCCAGGGCAATGCGGTCGAGCCCCTGACCACGATCGGCTGGCTGATGTGGCACGTCGGGTCAATGCCCGAGCGCCTTGCTCAGCTTGATTTCCTTGGCGGGTCCAAGGCCACTGAAAGTGGCTGGACCTCGCCTTACCTAACCGCCCACCGTGTGTTCACGAACGCGGCGAGTGCGGTGGACTCGATGCGGGCTGGGTGGCGGACTCTCGAACGTTCGCTACAGGCAGCCACCGACGACGAGCTAGAACGACCCACCCGCAGGTACTCCTACAGCGATGAACCGGGACCACTCACATACGGTGCGGCAGTCATTGCCGGAACACTGAACGAGGTCAGCCATCACGGTGCTCAGATATGCACGCTGCGTGACCTGTACCGCATTACCAAAGGCCGCCCGCTCTGGACGGAGCGAGAAATCTAGGTCACAACCTAGCCGGGACCGCTTCCTCTATGGAACACGGATCCTTTAGATTTCGAATCTTATATGGCGATGAGGTATTATTTACCATTGCCGGTGGCAGAACCAAGTGGCAGAACCCAAAGGGGCCCTTTGATGCCAATGTGGCCACTACGCAAGGGTGCGCCGAGCCGACGACTTCTCAAACTCGTGGCTGGCGGGCTCGTGGTCGCCGTGCTGGTCGCAGTCGGCGTGATCATCGAGATCACGGTCACAGCTCCGGGTAAGCCGGCCCCTCGACGCGCGGTGAGGTCCGCCAGCGCACCCGCCCTTCCGGCTGACGTCACGACCTTGATGACCGCCCTGCACAAGTGGGTGACAAATTATGACGACACGTTCACGTTCGATGGGCTTCCTGAGAGTTACTCAAGCCTTACCCCCGGGCCGCAAGACATCCTGGACTACGAGATTGGCAGTTTGTGGAAGCGCGGGATAAACGGCACTGGGACGACGATTGCCCTCATCGAGGGCTGGACTGACCCCCATCTCAATGCCACGATCGCGGCTTTCGACAAGCAGCTTGGCCTACCCAAGCCATCGATCAGGTCTATCTACCCGTCGGGTGACGGAAAGCTGCCTGGCAAGTGCCCCCGGGCGATGGCCAGGCTGGGCAGCTATGCCTCGTGCAAGTCCTGGGCGCCCGAGGTGCAGCTCGACGTGATGGCAGCGCACCTGATCGCCCCGTACGCCAAGATCCTCATCGCCG
>JASHXW010000502.1 GCA_030043395.1 Streptosporangiaceae bacterium | reverse complement strand
GCGGGGACGGGACGGCTGGCCAGGCGATTCCCGGCCCTGGCGTGGCCGGCGAGATCTTGCTGCGCGGGCCCAACGTCATGCTCGGATACCTCGACGACCCGGCCGCGACGGCCGAGGCTGTCGATGCCGGCGGCTGGCTGCACACCGGCGATATCGGCCTCCTCGACGAGCGCGGGTACCTGACGATCACCGACCGGCTCAAGGACATGTACATCTGCGGCGGGTTCAACGTGTACCCGGCCGAGGTTGAGCAGGTACTTGCCCGCCACCCGGCAGTCGGCGAGGCCGTGGTGGTCGGAGTTCCCGACGGCAGGCTCGGCGAGGTCGGCAAGGCGTTCGTCGTGCCACGGCCAGGAGCGGATCCGGCGGAAGCCGAGCTCGTCGAGTTCTGCAGGCAGTGGCTGGCTAACTACAAGGTCCCGCGGCAGGTGGAGTTCCGCTCCGAGCTGCCCAGGAACGCGTCCGGCAAGCCGTTGAAGCGCGTGCTACGAGGAGAGTCCTGAGATGACCGACGCCGAAACCGGGCCTGCCGAATCCGGGCCCGTCGTCCGCTACGAGCTGCGCGGGACGACCGCTGTCATCACCATGAACCGGCCCGAGTACCGCAACGCCCAGAACTCGGTGATGACCTACGCGCTCGACGAGGCATTCGAGCGCGCGGTAGCCGATGATGACGTCCGGGTCATCGTCCTGGCCGGGTCCGGAGACCATTTCAGCGCCGGGCACGATATCGGCACGCCAGGCCGGGACCTGCACGTCCCGTACGACCGCAAGGCCGTCATCTGGTGGAGCCACACGGGAAAGGACGGCGCGGACGCCAGGTACGCCAGGGAAATGGAGGTCTACCTGGGCATGTGCCGGCGCTGGCGGGAGATACCCAAGCCATCGATCGCGATGGTGCACGGCGCCTGCATCGCCGGCGGCCTCATGCTGGCCTGGGTATGCGATCTCATCATCGCCTCGGACGACGCGTTCTTTGCCGATCCGGTCGTCAGGATGGGCATCCCGGGAGTCGAGTACTTCGCGCACCCGTGGATGCTTGGCCCGCGCTTCGCCAAGGAGGCTCTGTTCACCGGCGACCGCTTCACCGCGCAGCGGGCATACGAGCTGGGCATGGTCAACCGCGTGGTGCCGCGCAGCGAACTGGCTGACACGACATTCGCGATGGCTGATCGAATCGCCGCGATGCCTGCGTTCGGCCTATCGCTTGTCAAGCGGGCAGTGAACCAGTGCGAGGACTTGATGGGCATGCGGCCGGGAATGGACGGCGTGTTCGCCTTGCACCATGTCGCCCACGCGCATAACGCGGAGACCGGCGCGGATTCGCTTGCCGGGATGAACGCCCGGTCGATGAAGTCCGCAGCCCAGGCCGCATCGGCTCAGTCGTCGCCTCCACAGCCACCGGCACAGCAGGCGTGAACCTGGACCCTGATCCGCAGGTCGAGGCGTTCCGCGCCGAGGTCCGTGCATGGCTGGCCGCCAACGTGCCCGATCCCCCGCTGCCGTCGGTGAACACCGCGGCCGGATTCGCCAAGCACAGGCAATGGGAGCGCGCGTTGCATGACGCTGGCCTGGCGGTTGTCTCCTGGCCTGAGCGTTACGGCGGCAGGGATGCGTCGCTGTCGCAGTGGCTGGCCTTCGAGGAGGAGTATCACCGCGCCGGCGGACCCGTCCGGGTTGGGCAGAACGGCTTGTTCCTGCTCGCGCCGACACTGTTCGCGCACGGCACCGACGCGCAGCGGGACCGGATCCTGCCGCCGATGGCGACCGGAGAGCAGGTCTGGGCGCAGGCCTGGTCCGAACCTGGGGCCGGCAGTGACCTCGCGGCGATCAGGTCCGCGGCTGTGCGCGCGCAGGGAGACGGCGGGGCCGGCGAAGGCTGGCTGCTGCGCGGCCAGAAGACGTGGAGCTCGCGGGCGGCGTTCGCCGACCGGGCGTTCGGGCTGTTCCGGTCCGACCCGCAGGCTGAGCGGCACCGCGGCCTGACCTACCTGATGTTCGACTTGCGGGCACCTGGCGTGACCGTCCGGCCCATCGCCCAGCTCGATGGCGAGCCTGGGTTCGCGGAGATCTTCCTCGACGACGTGTTCGTGCCCGATGCCGACGTCATCGGCGCGCCCGGCGACGGCTGGCGCGTGGCCATGTCGACGAGCAGCCACGAGCGCGGCCTCTCGCTGCGCAGTCCCGGCCGCTTCCTCGCCGCGGCCGGCCGGCTCGCGGAGCTCTGGCAGCGGGCCGGGCGCAACGATCAGGCACTCGGCGAGCGCGTCGCTGACGCCTGGATCGCAGCCCGTGCATACCAGCTGCACACGTTCGGCACCGTCGCCGATCTGGAGGCGGGCGGCTCGCTCGGCGCCGAGTCGAGCCTGGGGAAGGTGTTCTGGTCCGAGCTGGACGTGAGCATCTGCGAAACGGCCATCGACTTGCTCGGCCCGCGCTGGGAGCTTCCCGGCGATGGCGCGGGGGACGGCGACTGGGCGGGGAGTTACCTGTTCTCCCTCGCCGGGCCGATCTACGCGGGCACGAACGAGATACAGCGCTCGGTCATCGCCGAGCGACTGCTCGGGCTGCCGCGATGAAGTTCGCCCGGACCGACGAGCAGCGCCAGTTCGGTACCGCGCTGCATGAGCTGCTGGCCGACGCGGACGTTCCCGCAGCCGCGCGGGCGTGGGCTTCAGGCAAGCACGAGCCAGGGCTGGCCATCTGGCGCGAGCTGGCCAAGGCAGGGGCCTGCGCGCTCATGGTGCCCGAAGGCTGCGGCGGGCTCGGCGCAGACCCAGTCGACCTCGTCGTGGCCTGCGAGGAGCTCGGCGAGCATCCGGTGCCGGGACCGCTCGCCGAGTCCATCGCGGCCGTGCCCGCCCTGCTCGCGTGGCTGTCCAGCGAGAAGGCTGATCGCCAGGATGAGCACGAGGCCCGGCAGATGGCGCGCGAGTGGCTTGCCGGGCTGGCGTCCGGCGAGCTGATCGCTACCCTCGCGATGCCGCCGAGCCTGCCGTATGCCCTCGACGCCGACGTCGGCGGGCTCGTGCTGCTGGCCAGGCCGGGCAACCCCGACGCGACCAGCGGGGCGGCCAGCAAGGCGGCCGGCAGCGCGGCCAGCGGCGCGCCGGACAGCATCGTCTGGCGGGCGCTGCCACGCACTGGATTCACCTCGGTCGACCGGACACGCCGGCTCTACGAGGTCTGGCCCGGCCAGGCGCTGGCCAGCGGGCCGCAGGCTAGGGCGGCCGTGTGCCGCGCCAGGAGGTTCGGAACGCTCGCCAGTGCCGCGCTGCTGCTCGGCGCCGGCCGCGGGCTGCTGGCGCAGAGCACGGCGCACGCTACGACAAGGCAGCAGTTCGGCCGGCCGGTCGGTGCCTTCCAGGCTGTCAAGCATGCACTCGCGGATGTGCTCATCGGGCTGGAGTTCGCCGAGCCGCTGCTCTTTGCGGCGGCGATCGCGCTGAACGGCAACGCGCCGACCGCTGATCGCGACGTCTCGGCCGCTCGGGTCGCCTGCGCCGACGCCGCGCGACGCGCCGCCAGGACGGCGCTGCAGGTGCATGGCGCCATCGGCTACACCCAGGAATGTGACGTGTCGCTCTGGCTCGCGAAGGTCAGGGCCCTGTCGTCGAACTGGGGCAGCCAGGCCGAGCACCGCGCCATCGTGCTAGCTGCCCTCGGCGCAGAGGGTTCGGGCCCGTGGGATTGACCTGCGCGGATTGAGATCGCTCGCCTTTCAGGAAGGTTATCGTCCGCAATCCTGCATAGCGTGGCGCTCACTATGGATCCGGAACGAGCGTTTAGGAGATAACCGATGGTCACCGGCGATGACGTGCTCGCGGCTGAAGAAATCTGTCATGCCTTTCTGCGCGAGGCTGCCGATGCGAACTGGGGCGTGCCCGTTCCCGGGCTGGACTTCACCGTGACGACAGTCCTCGCGCACGCCGCCGATTGCCCGCTGTGGTACGCGATGGACCTTTGGAGCGGCCCGTCTGACGACACGGCCTTCGAACTGAACGTGCGGGCCGACGCCTCCAACGCGGCGCTCCTGGCCACCCTGCGCAGTGCGTCGCGAGTGTGCGCGGCGTCCGTCGACGCGGCGCCCGCGGAGACCAGGGGCTTCCATCCGGCGGGCTCCCCGGATCCCTCGGGATTCGCGGCGATGGCCTGCGACGAGTTGCTGGTCCACACCGACGACGCCGCCCGCGGCCTCGGCCTGCGGTTCAGCCCAGGTCCTGATGTCGCCGGACGCGTCCTAGCGCGCCTGTTCCCGTGGCACGACCAGGGCGACGACCCGTGGCAGACGCTGTTGTGGGCGAACAACCGCCTCGACCTGCCGGGACGTTCCAGCCAGAAGGACTGGACCTGGCATTGCGCTCCGCTCAGCGAATGGGACGGCAAGGCCCCAGCGTTGCGCTGACCTGGGATGCCGGCCCCGGCGTGACCAGGAATCATCACGAAGCACTGGCAGAGCAGCTCCCTAGGCCGGCATCATGGATCGGGCGCCTGCGTCAAGCTGCCGAGAGCGCCGCATTCGGGAGCAGGCCGGGCCGTGGAACTGACGAGCGAGCAGCGCGCGTTGCGCGACTCGGTGCGTGATGTGCTGCGGCGCAACCCGCCTTCGGTCAGCGATCCAGCGAGCCAGCCCGGCGGTCCCGGCTCTGGCTATGCGCGCCACCTGTGGCGATTGCTCTGCGACATAGGCGTGGCGGGACTGGCGATTCCCGAGCGCTTCGACGGCGCGGGAGCGGGTCCGGTCGAAGTGAGCATCGTCGCGGAGGAACTCGGCGGCGCGCTGGCACCGACTCCCCTGATCGGCTCGGCCGTCCTGGCCACTGAGGTGATCCTCGCCTGCGCAGATGCCGGCGCGTGCCAGCGGCTCCTGCCCAACATGGCCGGCGGAAGCGCCGTCGGCGCACTGGCCTGGACTGGCGAATCCGGTGGCTGGGATCTTGCACAGGCCGCTTACCACGCAGAGCATCGCGCCGGAGGCGGCTGGACGCTGACCGGGACGGCCCACTACGTGCTCGACGGCGACAGCGCGGAGGTTCTGGTTGCCGTTGCGACGCAGCCTGATGGCAGCGTCGGGTTGTTCCAGGTCGATCCTGATCAGCCTGGCGTCGACCGCCAGGCCGCACCATCGATGGACCAGACCAGGCAACTGGCCGTCGTCCGGCTCGCAGCCGCTGCCGGGGTACCGCTCGGGCCGGGCGACGCCCACTCACCGCGCAGCGCGCAGGCCGCCCTGGCCCGGGCCCGCGACCTTGCGTGCATCGCCCTCAGCGCCGAGCAAGCCGGGGCCGCTGCCCGCGCGCTCGAGCTGACCGTCAGCTACACCGGGACCAGGATCCAGTTCGGCCGCGCGATCGCCAGCTTCCAGGCGATCCAGCACCGGCTGGCTCAGATGCACGTCCAGGTCGAGTCGGCACGAGCGCTGGCCTACCGCGCGGCAGAGGTAGCCGCGGCGGCGAGCCCGCGTGACGGCCAGGGCGACGCTGATCCCGGCGGCGATCCCCCCGAGGCCGCCGAGGTGTCCATGCTGGCGGCCGCGGCGAAGACGTACTGCTCCCAAGCGCTCGCCAAGGTCGCGAGCGAGATGATCCAGCTGCATGGCGCGATCGGCGCCACCTGGGAGCACGACGCGCACCGGTACTTCAAGCGAGCGCACGGCTCGGCCCAGCTCCTGGGCCCGCCGTCGGCGTACCTGGCCAGAATCGCCGAGGTCGTCATCGACGGCTAGCGGCCGTCTGCGTCACATCCAGTCGGCGTGGCGCGGCCAGGCCAGCAGCGTCTCGACGAGCTCAGGCGGCCCGGCCGATTCGGC
>JASHXW010000501.1 GCA_030043395.1 Streptosporangiaceae bacterium | reverse complement strand
TCATCAGCTTCATCCCCTACACGCCGCAGTTCAACATGACCGGCCAGCCCGCTGTCAGCCTGCCGCTGCACTGGACGCCTGGCGGCCTGCCGGTCGGCGTGCAGCTCGTGGCCGCGTACGGCAGGGAGGACGTCCTGGTCCGGGTGGCCAGCCAGCTTGAGCAGGCCGCACCGTGGGCTGACCGGCTGCCGGGCATTCACGCCTGATCAGAGGTCATCTGCCACCGGGGCCGCGGGATGCACGCTGCGTCCCGCGGAAGCAGGCGAAGCGGAAAAGCGTTAGCCAAACGGTGGCCGGACCGGCCAACCTAGTCGTTGGCCCATGACGACGCTTGTCCGCGGCCCACGTCACGCTGCCTGGAGAAAGCCGCCTTGCCTCCAACGCCCGCCGAGCTGCGAGCACGCCTGCCTGAGCTGATGCTGAAAGACCAGCAGCAGCTCCGCCGCCGTATCGAGCGGTCCGTGGCGTTGCGCGGACCGCAGGCGCGGGACGCGGCGCTGACCAAGGTGCTTCGCGACCTCGACGCCGCGGCGGGCCGGGCGCGAGCGCGCAAGCAGTCTGTCCCGGCCATCAGGTACCCGGCCGAGCTGCCGGTCAGCCAGCGCCGCGACGACATCACCGCGGCGATCCGCGACCACCAGGTGGTGATCGTCGCCGGCGAGACCGGGTCGGGCAAGACCACGCAGATCCCGAAGATCTGCCTTGAGCTTGGCCGCGGCATCGCCGGCCAGATCGGCCACACCCAGCCCCGCCGGATCGCGGCAAGGACGGTGGCCGAGCGGATCGCCCAGGAAGTCGGAACAGAGCTAGGCAGCACCGTCGGATACAAGGTGCGCTTCGCTGACACCTCGAGCGACACCACCTTGATCAAGGTGATGACCGACGGCATCTTGCTGACCGAGCTGCAGCACGACCGGCGGCTGCTGCGCTACGACACGCTGATCATCGACGAGGCCCACGAGCGCAGCCTGAACATCGACTTCCTGCTCGGCTACCTGCACCGGCTCCTGCCGAGCCGCCCCGACCTGAAGCTCATCATCACGTCGGCGACCATCGACCCGGAGCGGTTCGCCGATCACTTCCGTGCCGCTGACGGCAGCCCTGCTCCGATCATCGAGGTGTCCGGCCGGACTTACCCCGTGCAAGTGCGGTACCGGCCGCTGGTGGCCGCGGAGGATGGCAGCGTGACCCGCGCGGAGCCTGCGGACGGAGAGCGGCCTGGCCCGGCGCCAGCGGAAACCGAACCACGCGATCAGGTGCAGGCGATCTGCGACGCGATCCACGAGCTGAGCGCCGAGGGGCCTGGCGACATCCTGGTCTTCCTCAGCGGCGAGCGCGAGATCCGCGACACCGCGGACGCGCTGGCCGATCCTGCCTACGCGGGCCTGGAGATCCTGCCGCTGTACGCCAGGCTTTCCGCGGCCGAGCAGCACAAGGTGTTCGAGCCACACCGCGGTCGTCGCGTCGTGCTCGCGACCAACGTCGCCGAGACATCGCTCACCGTGCCCGGCGTCAAGTACGTGGTCGACCCGGGCACCGCGCGCATCTCCCGGTACAGCAACCGGACCAAGGTCCAGCGGCTCCCGATCGAGCCGGTCTCGCAGGCCTCGGCGAACCAGCGCAAGGGCCGTTGCGGGCGCACGTCGGACGGAATCTGCATCCGGCTCTACAGCGAGGACGACTTCAGCTCCCGGCCCGAGTTCACCGACCCCGAGATCCTGCGGACCAGCCTGGCGTCGGTGATCTTGCAGATGGCCGCGCTTGACCTCGGCGAAGTGGCTAGCTTCCCGTTCATCGACCCGCCCGATACGCGCAACGTAGCCGACGGAGTCCGCCTGCTCGATGAGCTCGGTGCCGTGTCCGGCGCGGAGAAGGACAACCCGCGGCTCACCGACGCCGGCAGGAAGCTGGCCAGGCTGCCAGTCGATCCGCGGCTTGGCCGGATGATCCTGCAGGCCAGCCAGAACGGCTGCACGAGCGAGGTGCTGATCATCGCGGCCGCGCTGTCAATCCAGGACCCCAGGGAGCGCCCGGCGGACTCCCGCGAGGCCGCTGACGCCCAGCACGCGCGCTTCGCCGAGCCCGGCTCGGACTTTCTGACGCTGCTCAACCTGTGGGATTACCTGCGCGAGCAGCAGAAGGAGCTGTCCGGTTCAGCGTTCCGGCGGATGTGCCGCAGGGAGTACCTGCATTACCTGCGGGTCCGCGAATGGCAGGACGTGCATTTCCAGCTCAGGCAGTCGGCTAGGGAGCTGGGCATCGAACCTGGCCAGGAACGCAAGGTCCGGTTCGCCAGGCCAGCGACACCGAGGGACGCGCAGTCGCCAGCGCGGGAGCCGGCCGTGCACACCGGGCCGACCGCGCATGTCGCGCAGCTCGCGGCCCGGCCAGGCCAGATCACGGCGCGAGTGCCAGCCGAGCTGGCTGACCGCGTTCACCAGTCGCTGCTGGCTGGCCTGCTCAGCCACATTGGCATGCAGGACGTGGCCGCCAGGCCGTCCAGGGGCCAGCGCCGCGGGCCCGCGGAGTTCACCGGCGCCCGAGGGGCCCGTTTCGCGATATTCCCAGATTCCGTGGCAGCGAGGAGGCCGCCCCAGTGGGTCGTCGCGGCAGAGCTGATGGAGACGTCCCGGCTGTGGGCCAGGGTCGTGGCGCGGATCGAGCCGGAGTGGGTCGAGCCCCTGGCCGGGCACCTGATTCGCCGTGAGTACAGCGAGCCGCACTGGGATGCCAAGCGCGGCTCGGCGATGGCGCTGGAGCGCGTGACGCTCTACGGGCTGCCGCTGGTGGCCGCACGGCCGGTCACGATGAGCCGGATCGACCCGGTCACCGCCAGGGAGCTGTTCATCTCCTGCGCGCTCGTCGAGGGCGAATGGCAGACGCATCACGCGTTCTTCCAGCGCAACCGCCAGCTTGTGGCTGACGCTGAGGAGCTGGAACGAAGATCACGCAGGCGCGGCATCGTCGCCGACGACGCCGCGATCTACGCCTTCTACGACCGGCGCATCCCGGCCGATGTCACCTCGGCCCGGCACTTCGACTCGTGGTGGAAGAAGGCGCGGCAGGCCGATCCTGAGCTGCTGACCATGTCCGCCGCTGACCTGGCCGGCCCGGCGGCGGACGAGGTCAGTGCTGATGACTTTCCCAGCACGTGGCGGGACGTGCCGCTGACGTATGAGTTCGAGCCCGGTTCGGCGCAGGACGGCGTCGCTGCCGACATCCCGCTGGCCAGGCTGAACCAGGTCAGCGGCGAGGAGTTCTCCTGGCACGTGCCTGGCGTGCGGGAGGAACTGGTCACCGAGCTGATCAGGACGCTGCCCAAGCAGCTCAGGACGCGGTTCGTTCCCGCGCCTGACGTGGCCAGGGCGGTGCTCGGCCGGCTGACGCCCGAGCGCGGCGACCTGCTCGACGCGCTCAGCGCCGAACTCGGCCGGGTCGGCGGCGTGCCCGTACCGCCTGATGCGTTCGATCCGGGCAAGCTGCCCGCCCACCTGCGGCTGACCTTCCGGGTCGTGGACGACGGCCAGGTCCTCGCCGCCGGCCAGAACCTGGACGAGTTGCGCGCCGAGCTCCGGCCGAAGCTACAGGCCAGGCTGACGCAGGCGGCGGGCGACCTGACCAGGACCGGCCTGACCACATGGGACTTCGACTCGCTGCCGCGTGAGTTCAG
>JASHXW010000500.1 GCA_030043395.1 Streptosporangiaceae bacterium | reverse complement strand
TGACGCTCTCGCCAAGCTGCGGCATGGATACGGAGACCGACATGGCTAGCGCTGACTCCTTCGTTCAGGAATGGAAGTGCAATGGCTTGCCGGCCAGTGCCAGGCTCGCCTCGCCGATGATTTCCGACTGCGTCGGGTGCGGGTGGATGAGCTGCGCCACCTCGGCGGGCAGCGCCTCCCAGTTGTAGATCAGCTGGCCCTCGGCGATCAGCTCGCCCACCCGGGCGCCCACCAGGTGAACGCCGAGGACTGGCCCGCCTCCGGCGGTCGCGATCACCTTGGCGGCACCCTGGGTCTCCAGGATCACGCTCTTGCCGTTGCCGCCGAGGTTGTAGGTGACCTCGGTGAACTCGATGCCGCGTTCGGCGGCAGTGGCCGACGTGATGCCCACGGAGGCCACCTCGGGGTCGCTGTAGGTGACACGGGGCACGCCGTCGTAGTCGATGGGGGCCACTGGCAGGCCGGCTAGCCGCTCGGCCACGCCGATCCCCTCGCCGAAGCCGACATGAGCGAGCTGAAGGCCCGGGGTGAGGTCACCGACCGCGGAAATGGTGGGGGCACTGGTCCGCCATAGCTCATCGACTAGGACGAAGCCGCGGTCCGTGGCGACCCCGTTCTCCTCGTAGCCCAGGCCGGCCGAGACCGGACCGCGGCCCACGGCGACGAGCATCAGCTCGGCGTCCAGCGTGGTGCCGTTCTCCAGGCTCACGCTGACCCCGGTGGCGGTCTCCTTCACGTCGCTGAACCTGACGCCGGTGTGGAACTTGATGCCGCGCTTGCGGAAGGCGCGCTCCAGGAGCCGCGAGCTCGACTCGTCCTCGGTCGGCACCAGGTGGGGCAGCATCTCCACGATCGTCACGTCGGCCCCGAACGACCGCCAGACGCTGGCGAACTCCACCCCGATCACGCCGCCGCCCAGGATCACGGCCGATGCCGGGACGTGGTCGAGGGTCAGCGCCTGGTCGCTGGTGATCACCCGGACGCCGTCGATCGCCAGGCCGGGCAGGCTGCGCGCCTCAGAGCCGGTCGCGAGCACCACGTGGGCGCCGGCGTAGACCGCGCCGTCCACGGCGACCGATGTCGGCGAGACCAGCCTGCCGTCGCCGTAGACGATCTCGACCTTACGGCTGGCCAGGGTGGACTGCAGGCCCTTCCAGAGCCGGTCGACGACCTTGTCCTTGTAGCCGTTGACCGCTGGCATGTCGATGCCGTCGAAGCTGGCGCGCACGCCGACCGCGCCGGCGTTCCTGGCGTGGTCGGCGACCTCCGCGGCGTGCAGCAGCGCCTTGGTCGGTATGCAGCCGCGGTGCAGGCAGGTGCCGCCGACCTTGTCCTTCTCGATCAGCACCACCCGCATGCCTAGCTCGGCAGCCCGCAGCGCGCAGGCGTAACCGCCGCTGCCGCCGCCCAGGATGACCAGGTCGTAGCTGTCGCTCTGCGTCATCAATCACTCCTCGCTACAGGCGTCCGTCCGCCACGTCCTGTGCGATCTGGACCAGGGTACGAACCGCCACGCCAGTGCCGCCTTTGGGGGTGTAGCCATAAGGCTCTCCTTCGTGGAAGGCCGGGCCGGCAATATCCAGATGCGCCCAACGCACTCCATCGGGTACGAATTCCCGCAGGAACAAGCCAGCGACCAGCATGCCGCCGTCGCGGTCGGGAGCGACGTTGGCCAGGTCGGCTACCTTCGAGTCCAGGCCCTTGCGAAGCTCGTCCGGCAGCGGCATCGGCCACATCGCCTCGCCGGCTCGCCGTGCCGCGTCCACGACGCCGTTGCGGACATCGTCGTCGTTGGCCATGACGGCGCTGACCCGGTGGCCGAGCGCCACGACCTGGGCGCCGGTCAGCGTGGCGATGTCGACCAGCAGGTCGGGGGAATCGGCGGCGGACCTGGCGAGCGCGTCGGCCAGGACCAGCCGGCCTTCGGCGTCGGTGTTGAGCACCTCCACGGTCGTCCCGCCGTAGATCGTGATCACGTCCGACGGGCGCTGCGCGGTGGCGCCTGGCATGTTCTCGGCAAGTGGCAGGTAGCCAACGACGTTCACCGCGGGCTTGAGTGCCGCGATCGCCTGCAGCGCGGCCAGGACAGCCGCCGCGCCGCTCATGTCCGACTTCATCGTCTCCATGCCCTTGGGCGGCTTGAGGGACAGTCCACCGGAGTCGAACGTGATTCCCTTCCCGGCGAAGACCACTGTCTTGCTGGCGCCCGGGCTGCGATAGGCGAGGCGGACCAGCCGGGGCGGATGCACGGAACCCTGGCCGACGCCGGTGAGCCCGCCGTAGCCGCCGACCTTCAGCTCGTCGGCGTCGAGCACCTCGATGTCAAGCCCGGACTCGCCGGCCACCCGGCCCGCCTCGGCCGCCAGGATCTCCGGATACAGGTGCGAGGGGCTCGTATTCACCAGGTCGCGGACTAGTGCCACGGCACTGGCGAGAATCTCGCCCTGGGCAATCGCCTGGCTCGCGTGCTCGCCCGCGCCGACCAGGAGCAGGTCTGGCGCAGGCGGAGCGCTGCCGTTCGAACGGTAGCGGCCGAAGGAGTAGCTGCCGAGCAGGCCGCCGAACACAACGGCCTCGGCGCTGGTGAGGTCCGCGGCTGGCATCGCGAGGGCGATCGTGCGGATCTTGCTCGAGGTGAGGGACCTGACCGCCGCGCCAGCGCTGCGGCGCAGGACCTCAGCGTCCGCGCTGTCCGGATCGGAGTCGGCGGCCGTGCCGATGCCGACCACGACGACGAGCGGCGCCCGCAATCGCCCGCCTGACGCGATTCTCGTTACCTCCTCCGCCTTGCCAGTGGCTCCGAGTGCCGTCAGCGTCTCGACGAGGCTCCCGCCGAGGGCACTGTCGACATCGTGCGACCCAGCTGCCAGGAGCGGGCCGTCGGGGCCCTGGCTCACCGCGACGATAATGGCATCGGCGCTGACGTCCCGTGTCGCGGTGTTCGCTGCCTGAATGGTTGCTGTCACGGCACTGAGCCTAGTGCCTGAGCTTGGCGGGCATCGAGCGACGGGCACCCGCCTCGCCCGTCCAGCGCAGCCTTGTCCGGGAAGAAGTGCATGTCGACAGCTACCTCCGACTCCGCAGCCGCGCTGGCGGCTGTCGTGGCGAAGTTGCGCGCGGCTGGCTGCGTCTTCGCCGAGCATGAGGCCGAGTTGCTCGTCAGTGCCGCGCGCATGCCTGAAGAGCTGGACGGCATGGTCAGGCGGCGGGCCCTTGGGGAGCCGCTCGAGCACGTCGTCGGCTGGGCGGAGTTCTGCGGGCTGCGGGTCGCCGTCGAGCCCGGCGTCTTCGTCCCGCGACCGCGCACCGAGCTCCTGGTGCGCCGGGCAGTGCAGTTCGTGCGCCAGGCCCAGGCGCTGCCGGGGCGCGAGGTGATCGTCGTGGACCTGGCTTGCGGCTCGGGCGCGATCGGCCTTGCAGTGCTGACACAGGCGACCGCGGCGTCCCTTGGGCAGGCGCACCTTGAGACGGCCGTTCGCGAGGAGCCTGGCCCAGGTCCGGCTGGCATCGAGCTGCACGCGGCCGACTTGCTGCCCGCAGCGGAACGATGCGCGCGGCGGAACCTCGGGGCCGTGGGCGGCCAGGTGCACCTGGGCGACCTGTACGACGCGCTGCCCGCCAGGCTGCGCGGACGTACCGACGTGCTCGTCGCGAACGTGCCCTACGTGCCATCAGCACAGGTCGCATTGCTGCCGCCGGAGGCCAGGGAGCACGAGCCGCTGCTTGCACTGGACGGTGGTGCGGACGGCCTGGACGTGCTGCGCCGGGTGGCTGCCGAGGCGAGCGGCTGGTTGCGGCCCGGGGGTCACGTGCTACTGGAAACAAGCTCAGGTCAGGCGCCTGCGGCCCTGGCGGCCCTGGCTGCCGCGGGCCTGAAGCCGTCGCTGGCCACCGACGATGAGCTCGGGGCCACGGTCGTCATGGGCATGCGCGCTAAAGCGGCGTGAAATATCGATCGGCCCGCGTTAATAGCGCGTCAAGATCACGGCCACCGGCTGCCGCCCGCGGTCCACTAGACAGCACGATGACCGATGCTCCAGACCCGGGCGCGACACCGGGAAGGCAGGGTGAGTTCGGCTCGCAGGACCCGCCAGAGCCGTGGCTGGGCGATCGTGCGCGACTTCAGGACTCCCGCCGGACCGGGCGTCTCGCCGCGCCCTATGCCTTGCCCGCTGGGTGCGCTGCGCTGCTGGTGGTAGGTGCGATCGCGGCAGCAACCCATGGCGCCGTCTCGCAGGGCTGGGTCCTTGCGCTGGCCGCGATCATCGTCGCGGCGGTCGGCTTCCTCGCCGAGCCGGGCAGCGCGCTGTTTGTAGCCGGGGCTGGCTTCCTGACCGTGGCCGGCTTCAGCAGGCCGCCATACGCCCAGCTAAAACTGACCTGGCAGCTTGGCCTGCGAGCTGCGATCGTGCTCAGCGTCTGCGCGCTCGCTGGCCTCGGCACTGGCTGGCTAGTGCGCCGGGTCAGTTCGTCATACACACTGTGGATTGTGGATGTGTCCGACGAGAGCCCGCTGCCTGCCGTCCCGGAGCCGGCCGGGGCCGACATGCTCGCCGAGCCGCCATCGCAGGCTGGGGTGGCGGAGCGCCGGCGTGCCTTCCGCGGCACCTGGCTGCGCGAGCTCTGGGTACGTGGCGGGCTTGACCGGCGCCGGCAGCTGATCGGCGTCTTGCTGGTCGCGATCCTGCCGCTGCTGACAGCGGTCTTGCTGCCTGCTCATCGGTCGCTGAGCCTGACCGATGACCTCCTCATCTATCTCGTCGGCGTCGTCGCGATCGCCGTCGTCGGCGGCTTCTGGCCGGCCGTGCTTGCCGCCGTAACCGCCAGCATGCTGCTGAACTGGTTCTTCACGCCTCCGCTGCACACGTTCACGATCGCCGACCTGCGCAACATGCTGGCGCTGCTGCTCTTCATCACCGTGGCGGTGACCGTGAGCAGCGTCGTGCACCTGGCCGCGCGGCGCGCCGTGCAGGCCGCCCGCAGCCGCGAGGACGCGGCGGCGCTGCTCGCGCTGGCGCAGACCGTGCTAGGCGGCGAGGACACTCCGGCCGCGATCCTGCATCACCTCACCGTCACCGCGGGTGGCAGCGCCGAGCTGTCTGAGCGCGTCGGCGATCAGTGGGTGCGGGTCGCCTACTCGGGCACTGCGGAGCCGGCCGCGCCGCGCACGCGGGTCAGGGCTGGCTCTGACCTCAGGCTGACCGTGGCCGGGCAGACAGAGCCGGTGACGCCGCGCCTGCTCGACGGGTTCGCTGCCCAGGCCGCGGCGGCCCTGGACCGTGACCGGCTCCGCACCCAGGCCGCGCAGGCGGAGGCGCTTGCCGAGGGGAACCGGATGCGCACCGCCTTGCTGGCGGCAGTTAGCCATGACCTTAGGACTCCGCTGGCCTCGATCAAGGCAAGCGTCAGCACGCTTCGCGAGACCGGGGTCCGGCTCTCCGAGGACGACGAGGCCGCCCTGCTCGCCACCATCGAGGAGTCAGCCGACCGGCTGAACGACCTGATCGGCAACCTGCTGGACATGAGCAGGCTGGCGGCGGGGTCGCTGGAGCCATTCCTGCGGCCCGCCTCCATAGACGAGGTAGCGCCCCTCGCCTGCCATGACGCCGAGAGCTCGATGAACGTGCGGCTGGTGGTGCCCGACGACCTGCCGCTGGTCCGGACCGACCCTGGACTCCTTGAGCGGGTACTTGCGAACCTGTTCGCCAACGCGATCGCGCATTCACCGCCGGGCCGGCCGCCGTCGATGTCCGCGCGGCGCGAAGGCAGCATCGTGCTGCTTGACGTGGTCGATCACGGCCGCGGCGTGCCTGACGAGGTCAAGGAGCGGATTTTCGAGCCGTTCGAGCGGCTTGACGAGCGCAACACCGGCAACGGCGTCGGCCTCGGCCTGGCTGTGGCCAAGGGGTTCCTGACGGCGATGGGCGGCTCTGTCACCGCGCTTGACACTCCTGGCGGGGGCCTGACCATGCGCGTCGCGCTTCCCGCGGCCGACAGCGCGCCGACGGGCTCGGCCATGGCGGCCGAGTCATGACGCGGGTGCTCGTCATCGACGACGAGGTGCCCATCCTGCGGGCGCTGCGGATCAACCTGTCCGCGCACAAGTACGACGTCAGCACGGCGGCTGACGGGACGACCGGGCTGGCCATGATGACCAGGGAGCACCCGGATGTGTTGATTTTGGACCTCGGGCTGCCTGACATGGACGGCACGGAGGTGATCAGGGGAATCCGGGGATGGACATCCGTGCCCATCATCGTGCTGTCAGCGGCAGGTCACGAGGCGAAGAAGGTCGCCGCGCTGGATGCGGGCGCCGACGACTACGTGACCAAGCCGTTCGGGATGGGGGAGCTGCTGGCCAGGATCCGGGCCGCGGTGCGCCGGGCCGCTCCGGCGCCCGATGAACCGGTAGTGGCAGGGCCGGACTTCACCGTGGACCTGGCGGCCAAGCGCGTCCGGCGCGGCGACTGTGACGTGCGCCTGACGCCGACCGAATGGCAGCTGCTAGAAGTGCTGGTCAGGCACCGCGAGAAGCTGGTGACGCAGCGCCAGCTCCTGGCGGAGGTCTGGGGACCTGAGTACCAGACCGAAGGCAACTACCTGCGCGTCTACATGGCCCACCTGCGCAGGAAACTGGAACGCGATCCGTCCAAGCCGCGTTGCCTGCTGACCGAGCCGGGAATGGGCTACCGGTTTACGTGCGCCGGGTCGGCGGTATCGCCTCCGGGCGCACGTAGCTCGTAAAGCGGGTTGAACAAGGTCCGCTCGCCGCGCTGCTGGGTGATCCGGCCGCGGACGATGATGCGCCGGCCCGGCTCGACGCCGGGGATGCTCCGGCGCCCAAGCCAGACCAGCCTGATGCTGCCTGAGCCGTCCCATAGTTCGGCTTGCAGCGTCGGGCTGCTGCCCTGTGGCCTGACCGTGACGGTGCGCAGCGTGCCGGAGATGACGGCGTGCTGGCGGTCGGGGACGCTGTCGATGGGCGTGGCTCGGGCGTCGGCCACGTGCGCCTGCAGCTCCCGTGCCTGGAGCTTCTCCGGGCTAGAGGCGATGTGCTCGCGCAACCTGGCGCCGATTCCATGGTGCGGGCTGTCGAGCCCGGGAGCTGGCAGGGAACCTCTCGCTGCCTTGCCCGCCGTGCTCGCCGAGCTGAGCTGGTAAGGCACGCTGGCGACGATCACGCCAGGCTGGAGCAGTAGCCGTGCCTTCAGCCGCAGCGCGCTCTGGTTATGCAGGAGCTGCTCCCACCAGTGACCGACGACGTACTCGGGAATGTAGACGGTGACGACGTCGCGCGGGCTCTCCCGGCGCATCCGGCTCACGTAGGACACGACCGGGCCGGTGATGTCACGGAAGGGCGAAGCGACGACGGTCAGCGGAACGGGCAGGCCGGCGCGCTCCCACTCCTCGCGCAGCCGGCCGGTCTCCGCATCGTCCACGCTGACCGTGATCGCCTCGATGTGGCTCGGATGCGTCGCGCGGGCGTAGGCAACAGCTCGCAGGGTCGGCAGGTGCAGCTTGGACACCAAGATGATCGCCCGGTTGCTAGACGGGAGCGTGACGACCTCGTCGTCACGCGGGGTCAGCTCGACGGCGACCCTGCCGTAGTGCCGGTTGATCGCTCGCATCGTGAGCCAGATCGCGGGCATCGCCACCACGACGATCCATGCGCCGTTGACGAACTTGGTCACCAGGACGATCGCGAGCACGACGGCCGTGAAGCACGCGCCGATGGTGTTGATCACCCGCGTGCGCTTCATGTGCCGCCGGAGCTTCGGGTCAGTGGTGAGGCGAAGGTGACGGTTCCAGTGCCGGATCATGCCTGTCTGGCTGCACACGAACGATACGAAGACGCCGATGATGTAGAGCTGGATGAGGCGGGTCGGCGAGGCGTTGAAGACCACGATCAGCAAGATCGCGAAGCCCGACAGCAGCAGGATCCCGTTGCTAAACGCGAGCCGGTCCCCGCGGTTGTGCATCTGCCTGGGCATGTTGCCGTCCCTGGCCAGGATGGAGGCAAGGACGGGGAAGCCGTTGAACGCCGTGTTGGCCGCGAGCACCAAGATCAGGGCGGTGACCAGCTGCAGCAGGTAGAACAGCGGCGAGTTGTCGCCGAAGACCGCCCGTCCGAGTTGCGCGATCGTGGTCCGCTCGTGGACGTCGGTGGCCACCATGTGCACATGGCTGATCAGCGCTAGCGCGGTGACGCCGGCGAACATGGACACCGCGATCAGGCCAAGCAGCGCGAGCGTCGTCGCCGCGTTCTTGCTCTTGGGCTTGCGGAACGCGGGCACCCCGTTGCTGATCGCCTCGACCCCGGTGAGCGCTGTGCAGCCCGAGGAGAAGGCGCGTAGCAGCAGGAAGAGCAGCAGGAAGCCCGTGTACTTGGTCTGGGCCGGGATGGCCAGGTGGGCGCTTGCGGCAACCGGCGGATGGCCGAGCGCGACCTTGGTCATGCCCCAGATGATCAGCAGGCCGACGACGCCTATGAAGGCGTAGGTGGGAATCGCGAACGCGGTTCCCGACTCGCGCACCCCGCGCAGGTTCATCACGGCGATCACGGCGACGATTGCCACGGAGATCACCGCGACGTGCGAGTCGAGCGCAGGGACGGCGGACGCGAGGTTGGCCACGCCGGCGGACACCGAGACGGCGACCGTCAAGGTGTAGTCGACCATCAGCGCGCTGGCGACCGCCAGGCCGACCTTCGGGCCGAGATTGGTGCTTGCTACCTCGTAGTCGCCGCCGCCGGAGGGATAGGCGTGGACGTTCTGCCGGTAGGAGGCGACGACGACTAGCATCAGCAGGCCTACCGCCGCCCCGATGTAGGGCGTGTAGTGCAGCAGCGCGAGGCCGCCGAGCGAGAGCACGATGAGGATTTCCTGGGTGGCATAGGCCACGGAGGACAGCGCGTCGCTGGCGAAGACCGGCAGCGCGATCCGCTTGGGCAGCAGGGTGTGGCCAAGGTGCTCGCTCTG
>JASHXW010000499.1 GCA_030043395.1 Streptosporangiaceae bacterium | reverse complement strand
AGAGCGCCGCAGTCCGAGCGCCTGGTCGATGCGGCGCTTTGCCTCGCCGATCCGGCGCCCAGCCTCGGCCTTCGCCTGCGGCGGCAGCGCGCCGACCTCGGCGCCGGCCAGGGTCAGCGGCGCCTGGCGGCCCCGGTGCGCGACCTCGGCCGCCTTCAGGTCATCGAATGTGGCGGCGCCGCCGATGGCGGCGAGCGCCTGCTCCGTCATGCGCTCGACCGCGGCTGGCTCAAGCGCGGCCACCCTGACTGGGTCGTAGGTATTGTTCGGTGCGGACATCGGTCCTGTTCTCCTAGCTGTCACCGAATGCCTGGCAAGGGCAAAAACTAACGATTTTGGCTAACAACTCGCTCCCGCCGATGCCGCAGTCCTGGCCAGTCGAGATTCAGGCGGAACAGCGACGTATCCACGGGCGAGACGATCCGTTAGCAGCGGACATCCCGGCGGCCCGCCGGCCAGCGCAGACCTCGCTCAGACGTGATCTGGCGCGCCGACGGGCATCATAAATCGGAACTCTGCACCGCCGCCCGGCGCCTGCCCGACGACGATGGAGCCGCCGTGCGCCTCGACGAGGCCCTTCACGATGAACAGCCCGAGGCCGGCGCCGCCCCGCCGCTTGGCGCGCCAGAACTGGCGGAACACGCTCGGAGCGACCTCAGGCGACACCCCGGGGCCCTGGTCGCGTACCGAAACCGCGACACCAGGTCCGCCGTGGACAAGCGCCGACTCGATCACGGTAGTAACGGTACCAGCACCGTGCCTGACGGCGTTCTCAATGAGGTTCGCCAGGATCTGGTCGATCTTGTCGACGTCCAGCCAGGTCTCTGGCAGGTCACTGGCCTGCTCGACCGCGAACCTGCCTGCCGGGTCGCCCGCCGCAACCCGGCCCGCGATGATGTTCGCGGCGCGTGCCGCGATGTTGACAAGCTCCCGGCGGATCTCGATCCGGCCTGACTCGATTCGCGACACGTCCAGCAGTTCGGTGATCAGCCGGGTTACCCGGTCAGCGTCCGCGTTGACTGTCTCCAGCATGAGCCGTTTCTGCGCGTCGGTGAACCGCGGCCACTTGGCCAGCAAGGTAGCGGTGAAGCCCTTGACGCTCGTCAGCGGCGAGCGGAGCTCGTGCGCCACAGTGGAAACCAGGTCGGCTCTGAGCCGCTCGAGCCGCGCCCGGTGATCAGCGCTGCGCAGGATGATCGTGAGCCTGCGCACTTCGTGACCCGCGGTGCGCACGTAGCCGATCGTCACCAGCAGCTCGGTGCCGTCGGCCAGGTAGAGCGAGCGCTCGGGGTGCCGCGTGCGGGTGGACAGCCCGCGGTACGGCTGGGAGAACTTCCACCAGCACCGGCCCTCGCGGTCCGACAGCGGGAGCGCGCTCGCCAGGTCCTTGCCCCGGATGTCCGCCGACCTGATCCCGGTCAGCCGCTCGGCGGCCCGGTTGAACAGGACGATCCGGCCATGCTCGTCAGCGACGGCGAGCCCGTCGGGCAGCTCGTCGGCGCATACCAGGCGGTCTGGATCCGGTGCGGGCTCGGCCAGCACTGGCGCGACGGCGGGCTGCAAGCGCGGGCTTGCGGTGGCCAGGTGACTACGCTCAGCGACGGCGGGCCCGGGCGAACTCGAGGCGCTCGCCGGCTCGGCACGCAGCTCTGCGCCCGGCGCGTCCACGTCGGGCGCGGACGCGCTCAGGGCGGTAGTGCTCACGGCCACCGCTCTCACCTGCCGGTCCTCATCGGACTGCCGCCTTCGGCCGAACTGCCGCCCCGGCGCGTCACTGCTGCGACCGCGGTCCGGGGGGTAACCGCGAGGTCGGCAGGCTGCGTCATAACCGCCGATCGTGACCCATCTCGGGGTTGGTCATGACGCAACGTGATCAAGAGCCTATCAACTCAGGCCCGGTTAGCGGCACCCCCATGCTGTCCGCGCGCGGACGCATACAGGCAGACAGCAGCTGCCGCGGCCAGGTTCAGGCTCTCCGCGCGGCCGTAGATAGGCACGGCAATGGCGTCGTCGGCGAGCGCGACCAGCTCGGCAGGCAGGCCCCAGGCCTCGTTGCCGAACAACCACGCCGTGGGGGCGGCGAGCCTTCCGCCGGCTTCGAGCTCGTCAAGCTGGGTACCGGCGCTTCCGTCGGCCGCGAGCACGGCGAGCCCGGCGTCGCGCAATGCGGTCACCGCCTCGCTGACCGGCACGCCGATGACGAGGGGCAGATGGAAGAGCGAGCCCGCAGAGGACCGGACGCACTTGCTGTTGTAGGCGTCCACGGATGCGTCAGCGAAGATGACGCCCTGCGCTCCGGCCGCGTCGGCCGTGCGGAGCACGGTGCCCGCATTACCCGGGTCACGCACGTTCGCGAGCACGACGACGAGGCCGGGCCGCGTCGAGATCAGGCTGGTCAGGGGGACGTCGATGAACGGGCACACAGCTAGCAGGCCCTGTGGCGTCACGGTCTGCGCAAGCTCGGCCATCAGCTCGCCGCTCACCTCGTGCACGGGGGCGCCCGTGCGGGCCACGGCCGCCACCAGGTCCGCATGCCGTGACCTGGCGGGCTCGGTGACGAACAGTTCCTTGATCAGGCTGGGCCCGTCCTGGCCCAGCGCCTCGCGCACCGCCTGCGGGCCTTCTGCCAGGAACAGCCGCGACCTGGACCGCAGCGCCCGTTTCGCCAGCGCCCGCGCGGCCCTGATTCGCGGCGACCGACTGCTAGTGACCACTGGCTCCCGCGCCATCTCCGGTGTATCGGGCATTCGACGGCCCGGCTCAGGACTTCAATCCCGAGCCGGGCCGATCCGCTCGCCAGCTCAGGCGGCTGCGGCGCCAGGGGCGTCCACGTCGGCGGGCAGTGCCTTGCGGGCAACCTCCACCAGCGCCGAGAACGCCTTCGGGTCGGCAACGGCAAGCTCAGCCAGCATCTTGCGGTCCACGTCGACGCCAGCGATCTTCAGCCCCTGGATAAACCGGTTGTACGTGACGCCCTCAGCGCGCGCTGCTGCGTTAATGCGCTGGATCCAGAGCCTGCGGAACGCGCCCTTGCGGTCCTTGCGGTCCCGGTAGGCGTACGTCATCGAGTGCAGCTGCTGCTCCTTGGCCTTGCGGTACAACCTGGACCGCTGGCCGCGATAGCCACTCGCACGCTCAAGGACAACCCTGCGCTTCTTGTGGGCATTGACCGCCCGCTTCACGCGTGCCATCTGTGTTCGACTCCTTAATCGGACCGGGTCACTTGCCCAGCAGCTTCTTTATCGTCTTAGCGTCGGGGGGCGACATCACTACGTCGTTGGCCAGGCGCCGGGTGCGGGTGCTCGGCTTGTGCTCAAAGTAGTGGCCGCGATTGGCCCGGCGGTGCATCACCTTGCCGGTGCCGGTGAGGCGGAACCGCTTCTTGGAACCGCTGTGCGTCTTCATCTTCGGCATGTCGCCGTTTCCTTCGTTCCTGGCGTGCCGTTGGCACGCATCCTCGTGTTCCCCTGCGGCGGCATCAGTCGCCGCAGGACATCTGCATCGTCAGATCGGGCGGGCTAGCTGTCCGTCAGCCTCCGGCCTGCCCGCCTGCAGCACCGCGCTCGGCCGGCCTGGCTCGCGGTACTGCCTGCTGGTCACCAGGCTTAGCGGCAGGCCGCGGGGCTGGCCTGGTCGCCGAGGGCTTGGGCGGAGCTGGCTTGGGACCGCCTGCAGGCCCTGGCTTAGGCGGTGCGGGCTTCGCTGCGCCGGCTGGGCCTGGCTTTGCGGCTGAGGCTGCCGAAGCGGGCTTCGGAGCGCCGCCGACCGGAGCTGGCCTCGCGGCGCCGCCAACCGGGCCTGGCTTAGGCGGAGCCGGCTTGGGCGCCGCAGTCCTGGACGCGGCAGGCCTGGCAGCCGCGGCCACGCCGTCTTGAGCCACGCCCTCGCCAGCGCCCGTGCTCCCGGCGCTCGTGCTCCCGGCGCTCGTGCTCCCGGCCAGGCTGCCGTCCTCAGCAGAAGACGTATCCGCCGCGCTACGGACCCCAGGCTCGCCGTCGGCCGGCTGGCCGGAGCTGATGCTGCTGCTCGCGGGCGGGCGTGGCGTCCTGGCGGGCGCCGCAGCTCGCGGTGCGCTCTCAACGGCGAGGCTGTCGTCCTCGCCTTCAGCGCGCGAGGCCGATGCCGGGGCCGCGGCCCGGGCACTTGCCCGTTCTGGCGTCCGCACCGCCTTCGCCTCAGCCTTCTTGCGGTGCGGGCCGATCACCATGATCATGTTCCGGCCGTCCTGCTTAGGCTGCGACTCGACGAAGCCGAGTTCCTCGACGTCGCCGGCGAGGCGCTGAAGCAGCTTGTAGCCAAGCTCGGGCCTGCTCTGCTCGCGACCGCGGAACATGATGGTCACCTTGACCTTGTCGCCCTGCCGCAGGAACCGCTCGACGTGGCCCTTCTTGGTGCCGTAGTCGTGCGGGTCGATCTTCGGCCGGATCTTGATCTCCTTGATGACCGTCTGCGCCTGGTTCTTGCGCGACTCCCTGGCCTTCAGCGCCGATTCATACTTGAACTTGCCGTAGTCCATGAGCCTGCAGACCGGGGGGCGCGCCGTCGGCGCTACCTCGACTAGGTCGAGGTCGGCCTCCTGGGCCAGGCGAAGCGCGTCGTTGATCGAGACGATCCCGACTTGCTCACCCGTGGGCCCGACGAGCCGTACTTCAGGTACCCGGATGCGATCATTGATTCTCGGTTCAGTGCTGATGTGACCTCCAGTGTCACTGTCCTGCCTGATCGGGACTGTCCCGTTCAGGTCATTCGTTCGGCGCGCCGTGAAAAGCAACAAAGCCCCGCACGGCTCGCATGCGGGGCGCCACAGGCACGACTATCGCCACGCGGGCTCATGCCCGCGCAGCGGTCGCGCGACACCTCAACGCTGGCCCGCGGCATGCGCGCCAGCTCGGGGCGTCCGGCCTTATCGGCAACCCGAAGGCTGCCGATCGCCAGCCAGCCGCCTGGACCTGCTAGCGGTGCTACCCGCCAGCGAAGCCCGTAGCCGACCTACCGTCTTCCCAACCGGTATGGCCAGCCTGGCTGCCTGGACTGCTACCCGCCAGCCTGATCGCGCCGGAGCGCCGTCGCGCTGACAAGGTGGGAGGTGGCCGAGGTGGTCCTCCGCTTGACGGCCCGGCACCAGGTGCCGGACGTTATGTTCTCGCCATCAACAGTAGCGCATGCGCCGACCACGTCGTAGCGGCAAGATGGCCCGCACCACAGCAATATGAACGCGTCACGCCCGGCCTACGGGCAGCTCACTGCTGGAGGGATCTCCTGGCCAGCTCCGCCAGGCCCGCCTGCCGCATCTCCTGCACGGGCGCCGGGCGCCCCGTCATCAGCTCCACCTGAAGCGCCGCCTGGTGCAGCAGCATCTCGAACCCGCCGACCACGACGGCACCGGCCTTCGCGGCAGCGTCGGCCAGCGGTGTCGGCCAGGGGTGATACACCACGTCGAGCACTGCCCTCGGCGGTTGATCGAGCAGGAGAATTTGTTCGGCTAGGAAAGAAGAGGCCGCAGCCGGGACAGTCGAGATCATCAGGCCGGCCGCTGCCAGCGACGCCGCTTCGAGCGGCCTCACCTCGACAGTCATGCCCAGCCGGCCAGCCGCCGCCTGCAGCTCAGCGGAACGGGCCGGATCGCGCATCGCCGCGGTCGCCGACCGCGCGCCAAGGTCGCGCAGCGTCGCGAGCGCCGCGCACGCGGTCGC
>JASHXW010000498.1 GCA_030043395.1 Streptosporangiaceae bacterium | reverse complement strand
TCAGCCTTGCCAGACCGGTATGAAGCCCAGGCCTGGCCGGCGACCAGGAACTGGTCCCGTGGCACGTCGGTGAGCTCGAAGTCGATCGGGAACCAGCCGCGCTGCACTTCGTCGATCTGCGCATCGACAAGGCTCCAGCGCTGCCGCTCGCCGTCCCAGTACTCGCAGACCCAGTGATCCTCGTACTTGCCGGGGTTGAAGTAGCCGCCGAAGCCGCACCGGGCCCTGGCTGGCGTGCCATGCGCCCGGAGCATGGCGGTCATCAGGACGGTGAAGTGCCGGCAGTTGCCAGGTAGCCGAGCCGCGGGAGCACGGGCGATGTGCAACGGGCGATCGTCGCGAGCGAGGATCTGGGCGAGCAACTGCTCGACGCGGCGGGTATGCACGCTGGCGCGGTCACCCTCCGACAGCGTCACCCCGTACCCCTGCACCATGTGCTCGTGGATCAGCAGTCCTTGCGCCACCGCGGCGAGGTCTGGAATCTCGCGCGGCAGAGCATCGAGCAGCGGCGCGTAACTGCCTGCTGCCGTCATGATCCCCGGCGTGGCGTAGAAGGACGCGACCGCTGAGTCACAGTCTGCCGGCATGAATCTCCTCGCTGCGCCGGGAGCCTGACGGCTCGGCTCAGTAATTCGTCAGTGCGAACGCTACGCCGCGCTGCCGACAGTGGGCTGGACGATCGAGAACCGCCAGTTCGTTGGACGCGCGCTGCCGCTCGGCGATTAGCTGCGCCGTCGGCGCCGCCACCCGCGCCGCAGGCCTTTCTGGGCATGGGCTCGCGTGAAGGCGCGCGGATCACCCGCCCGGCCGAGCACCTCGCCGCGCGCCTGGCTGGCCGCCTCGCCGCGCACCTCGCTGCCTGCCGCGCAGCCTTCGGCGATCCCCGCTGCGGATGAGGTTTCTTGCTGCCGCTCGTCGCGCCATCTGGCGACCATTGCTTCCTCATCGACAAGCGGCACGAAGATCGGCGGGCCGGATGGGAACCTGCGCCACTTCATAATGCGCTGATTGAGCTCACCGACGACAGCACGAACCTGCTGTTCGGACGGCAGGTCCTGGACGGTCTCGGCCAGCCGCTCCCGCTCCTTGCGCAGCCGTAGCGGGGTTGGCAGCAGTTCCTCCGATGGCACCCCCTCGCGGCGCACGTACTCGCGCAGCCAGGCTTGCGCCGCGTCCTTGTCCCCTCTGTTCGGCAACGGCTGGCCGGCTCCAGGCAGGTCGTCGAACGCACCCCGCTCCATGGCCTCGTTGATCTGCTGGTCGATCCACGAGGGAAAGCTCATGCCTGGCGGCTTGCGCTCGGTCACCGCGATGCTCTCAACGCTGGGCCCTTCCGCCGGCCCGGCCCGCACGCGCAGACCAACCGGCACAGTCTGCAACGTGCACAGTCTGCAGCCAGCCTAAAGGCCGCCCTGGTCTGCGTTCCTGGGCAGGCCACGGGAAGGAGTCCGGGCACGTGCTACGAGCCGTAGCCGCCCGTGGTCAGCAGCCACGCGCCATCGTGCATCTCGAGGTGCTGGGTCTTGTGGTGCTTGCCGGTGAGTTTCATCGACGCGAAGTACTTGGTGCCGTCATGAGTCTTGACCACCGTCAACGTGATGCCAGCGACGAACTTCACGCATGGCCCCGCCGCTCCAGCGCAGGCGATCAGGTGACCGTGCCCGAACGCGCTCGTGTTCGTCCAGCGTGACCAGTTCGTCTTCACGACCTCGAAGTCGGCGCCGAGGACGAAGCTATGCGGCCGCCTGGCCGGGTTGGTCCACGGAGTGGCCATCCCTGAGTACATGACCGGGGTCCGGCTAGCGGGTGCGGCTGCCGCGGTTCCGGCGCATCCGGTGAGCGCGACGATGGCCGTCGCCGCGGCGATAATGATCTTCTTCACACTGGCCCCCCGCGCACAAGCTCGTGGATCGTACGAAAAGCGTATTACGAGCAACCGGCTTGCGCGCAAGTGCGGCATGCAGCAACGGCCAGCGGAAGAGTCAGGAAAGGGACAGAGGATGGGCCCGCGCCGGACGGGTCAGGTAGTGGCTCAGGCTGGGGCGAGCTGGCGGACAGCCTCAGTGACTTCGACGCCAGGCGCGGGGATGATCATGATGGCCGGGGTGTCCAGGCCCGCTTGCACATACTCCGCGACGCGCTCCCGGCAGGCAGCCGGGTCGCCGTGGATGACCAGGTCATCGACGACTTGGTCGGGGATCGCGGCGCTCGCGCCGCGCCTGTCCCCGGCTGTCCATGCCTCCTGCATGGGCCGGATCAGGTCGCCCCGGCCCAGCCACTCGTGGAACGCCGCATAAGCGGGGACGGTCAGGTAGGCCGTCAGCACCCGGCGTCCGATCGTCCGTGCTGCCTGTGCATCGTTAGTTGGGCAGACGAAGATCCTGGCGACCAGCTCGCAGTCCTGGCCGGTCACCTCGCGGACCATGGGCACGTCGGCAGGGGAGAGCCAGTTCGTGATCGCGGCGTCAGCCTCCGTCGCGGCCAGCCTGAGCATCTGCGGGCGCAGTGCAGCGAGCGCAAGCGCGGGCGGGACGGCGGGCGGCCGGTCCAGCCGGAAGCCGCTGACAGCGAACGTCTCGTACTGCTCGGTGACCTTCTCGCCCGACAGGGCGGCGCGCAGGAACCGCAGCGTGTCGCGAGAGCGCTGGAACGGCGCCTCGAATGGGATCGCGTTCCATTGCTTGACCACGACCGGAGTCGAGGTTCCGACTCCCATCACAAAGCGGCCAGGAGCGAGATCGGCCAGCGTCGCAGCCATCATCGCGAGCAAACCGGGCCCCCTGGTGTAGACCGGGGCAATCGCGGTGCCGAGCCGGAGCTGACTGGCCCACTGCGAGGCCAGCACCAGCGGCGTGAAAGCGTCCACGCCGTTCAGCTCCGCGGACCACGCGTCGGTATAGCCGAGGTCGGGAAGCTCGCTGATGATCTGGCGCTGCTCGGTCAGCGAGTACCCCTGCAGCGGCAGGGTGATTCCCCAGCGTGACGTGTCTGACATCGGGCTCCTCCCGCCTGCGGTTGTCCGCAAGGAGGCATATCACATTCGGCCGGGTCAGAAGGCAAGTGGCTGACCCGTCATAGAAAATTAGCCGCTTTCCTAATACATCCCTGACTAACGGTTATCAGCGCGATCTAGGCGGCGAAGATGCTAGATTCGCCACGAGTTAGCACGAGCCACCACCGACTGAGCGCAGTGGAGGAAAGCCGATGAGGTCGCTCACGAGCGCTCCAGCGTGGGCCATTCGTGCTGGCACGGCCGGAGCCGCTGTGGCCTTGGCAGCGGCGGGTGCCGCCGGAGTGGCTGCCGCGCGGGATGTGGGTGCAGCGAGCCCGGCCATTGCGGTGCACCCGGCCATTGCGGTGCACCCGGCCGGCGCAGTGCACCCGGCCAGTGTCCGGCATTCGCGCATGGACCCGGCTGCCCTCGCGGCGACTTTCGCCGAGTCCAATCCGTACTCCCCGGCCAACGGCCATCCCTACCGCCACGGCGTCGTCCCGACGATCGGCAGGCTCGGCCAGATGAAGAGCTGGGGGAGCGCGCACGCGGCACATTTCGCCGCAACCCTTGCAGCCTCGGCCAGGAAACAGCGCAACCCGCTGAACGTGAGCTACGGCGGCGGCGTGCACCGCTATGGCGTGACCCGCGGGCACGAGAAGGTCTACCTGGTCTTCTGGGGCTCGCAGTGGGGCACCGCGTCGGTGAACGAGGCCGGCGATGTCGTCCTTTCCGGTGACCCCAGTGGCGAGGCGCCCGTCCTGCAGGAGCTGTTCAAGGGCCTGGGCACCGGCGGTGAGACCTGGTCGGGCGTGATGACGCAGTACTGCGACGGAGTGAAGGTCAACGCCGAGTCCTGCCCGGCGGACGCCTTGCACGTGGCGTACCCGACTGGCGGCGCGCTGGCAGGCGTCTGGGTGGACGAGAGCAAGGCCGAGCCGGAGAACGCGACCGGCAACCAGCTCGGGTCCGAGGCGATCGCGGCCGCTCATCACTTCGGCAACGACACGACCGCATCGAACCGCAACGCCCAGTACGTGATCTTGTCGCCAACCGGCACCCACCCGGACGGCTTCAACACGCCATACGGCGAGTTCTGCGCCTGGCACGACGACACCGCCGACCCGAACCTGCCGGCCGGCCCGGTCAGCTCCAGCCTCGACGTCGCCTTCACCAACATGCCCTACGTCACCGACCTCGGCCTGTCCTGCGGCGAGAATTTCGTGAACGGCGGCGCGGCCGGGCTGGACGACGGGGTGTCGATCGTCGAGGGCCATGAGTACGCCGAGACGATCACCGACCAGTACCCGGCGTCGGGCTGGACGAACACGCTGATCGGCTTCGAGGTCGCCGACCTGTGCGCCTGGAACCCGCCTGGCCCAGGCGGCACCAACGACCTGACGCTGACGACCGGCACGTTCGCGATGCAGTCGATCTGGTCAGATGACAGCGGTGGCGGCCAGTGCGAGTTCTCCCACCGGGTGATCAGGGACGGCTCGGCTAGCGGCTGACCCGGGGCAACGCGTCGTCAGCCGACCAGCGCCTGCGTCGCGCCGCTGGGATCGACTAGCCGGTGATGACCTTCCCAATCGGGAAAGGTCGCGATGTCGCCGCGTACGCGTGCCCGCGGCCCGGCCGGCCCGACGACGATCATGCCGTCGGCGTCGCATGCGACTAGCTCGCCGTCGACGCGCAACAGCACCGGGCCCGTCCCGCCTGCCGATACCGCGACGTCCCCGGCGGCCAGCCCGGCCATGATCGCCGCGGGGTCGGCGTGCCAGCGCCCGTCCCCGGCCTGCTCGGCCTGGCACCGCACCCAGGTGGTCGGCGAGCCGGGCGGCGCGTCGGAGCCTGGCCGGTGCCAGTCGCTGCCGCCCACGGCGATGGCGCCCGGATGCCAGGCGAGCCACCAGGCCAGCGGCGTCGTCCAGTGCAGGTCGATCCAGCTCCAGTGCCAGACCTCGAGCAGCGGCGGCCGCCGGCTCATCGGCGCTGTCCAGCTCACGTGGCCGCCGTAGGGGTGATTGACCGACAGCAGCCCGCCGCCAAGCTCGGTGGCGGTCAGCCACGCGTCGGGCGGCTCGCGGAAATCGATCCACGGCAGCTCGCCGAGCGCGTTCGCGTGGCCTTGCTCGATGGTCAGCTCCTGGCCGGCCAGCAGCGTGATCCCGTGCGCCGCCGATGCGGCGGGCAGCTCAGCATGATGGCTGACCGTGTTGTGGTCGGTCACCGCGAGGAAGTCCAGGCCCCGTCCGGCGGCGAACCTGGCCAGCTCAGGCACCGTCATCGCGCCATCGGAGTGCACGGTATGCGCATGCAGGTCGCCGGCCAGCCAGCGCAGCCCTGCCTTGCACGGCAGGCCGCGCTGTGCCGGACGGTCGTGGACTGATCGCACCGGCTCGGCTCGCGCCGCTGCGGCGATCTCGCTGGGCGCAGCGGAGACCTCCGCATGCACCTGGTAGCGCACCCCGTCGAGCGGTATCCGGTGCAGGCCAAGTACCGCGTGCCAGGTGCCTGGCTCCAGAGGGCCAGGCAGGTATCCAGGGGTGGCTGTCTTCTCAGCGATAACAAAGCTCTCTCGCGCACCGCCCGACCAGCCGCGAAAGCCGTCCGGACCGAAACATCCCAGGTCCAGCACCGCCGCGGACGAGTCGTAATCGAGCTCGACCGTCAGCGCCTCGGCGCCCGCTGGAACGTCGAACGGCAGGTAATGCCAGGCGGACTCGCACTGGTCCTCGATGGTCCACTGCCCGGCATGCCGAGTCTGCGCCATGGTCCCTGTGTACCCGATGGCGAGCGCGCTTGACGACGTTAATTCAACGCTTGTAGAGTTCAACAACTGTTGAATTCATCGTCGCACCGTGGGGGCGCTCATGTGGGCCATGATCGTCAAGGAGTTCCGGCAGCTCCGGCGGGACCGCCGGACACTCGCGATGATGATCGTGATGCCGGTCGTGCTGCTGGTCGTGTTCGGCTATGCCGCCAGCTTCGACGTCAAGACGATCACGGTCGCCGTGTCGGGACCAGACGCCGGGCTCGTGGCCGGAATCTTGCATAAGCCGTTCGACATCACGCAGTCCGCGCCCGGCCAGGGCCGGTCCTGGGCGCAGGACCAGCTTCGAGACGGCAACGCCGAGATGGCCGTCGTGACTGGCGGCTCCCGGCCGGTGGTGCTGATCGATGGCAGCCAGCTGTTCGCCGCCCGGACCGCGCTGACGGATCTGGCGGAGCTCAGGCACGGCAAGGGCCTGGCCGCCGCAGCCGGAGCCGGCTTCGCGCCGACGGTGACCATCTTGTACAACCCGGGCCTGAAGACCTCCGACGTCATGATCCCCGGGCTATGCGGCGTAGTCCTGGTCTTCGTCGGCACGATCATCACCAGCCTCGGCGTCGTGCGCGAAAGGCAATCGGGGACGCTTGAGCAGCTCGCGGTGATGCCCCTGCGGCCCAGGGACGTCTACCTGGGCAAGGTCGCGCCATACTTCCTGGTCGCCGCCGTCGACCTGGCGATCGTGCTGGCCGTCGGCGTCGCGATCTTCGGGGTCCCGTTCCGCGGCTCGCCCGCCACGTTCGCGCTCGGCGCTCTGCTGTTCTTGTTCGTGACGCTTGGCGTGGGCGTGCTGATCTCCAGCGTCTCGCAGAACCAGGGCCAGGCGATCCAGCTCGCGTTCATGACCTTGCTGCCGCAGGTGCTGCTGTCCGGCCTGATCTTCCCGCTGTCCTCGATAGCGGCAGGCGTGCGCTGGATCTCCTACCTGCTGCCACTGACCTACTTCAACGAGATATCCAGGGGCGTCATGCTGCGGGCCGAGCCGATCGGGGCGCTCTGGCAGCCGTTCGTGCTGCTGGCCGTGCTCGGCGCCGTCGTGGTCACCGGCGCGACGCTACGGTTCAGGAGCTACCTCGCACCGGCCCGGCAGGAGCGCCGGGGACGCAAGGCGGCAGCCGTGGCACAGGGGGC
>JASHXW010000497.1 GCA_030043395.1 Streptosporangiaceae bacterium | reverse complement strand
TCCGCGCGGCCGGTCAGTCCGACTCCGCCGGACGCGTCGCCGATCGACGCGATCCCTGGCAGGCCGATCTCCCCGGCTGGCGACCCGTCGAGCTCGAACACCCGCAGTACCGAATGCGCGTCGTGCAGGTAATGGCAGACGAGCTTGCCGCCGAGGCAGCGGGACTCGAGCAGAGTGTCGCCAGCCTGCGGGACTATCTCGGTCCAGTGCTGCCTGGCTGGGCTATCCAGCTCGACTGACACGACGCGCTTGCGTTCTGCCGCAAAGTCGGTGACCAGATAAAAGGTAGAGCCGACTGTCGTCACGACATCGGCAGTCGACTCGAAGTCACCGACCAGGGCCGTGATCGAAGCCGCTGGATCTGCTAGGTCAAGCACGTGCAGCTGGTTCTCCGTTGCAGTGCCCGCGGTAACCGCGATGACCAGGAACCTGCCGTCCTCAGTGACCTCGGCGTAGGGCATCCAGCTCGGCTGGTCAGGCACCTCGAAGACCAGCTCGTCATCGGCCTGGTCCGAGCCAAGCCGGTGGAAGTAGATCCTGTGCAGGCCGTCGGCCGCCAGCAGCTCGGCACCCTCCTGCGGCCGATCGGGTCGGCCGTAGTAAAAGCCGCTGCGATCCTTGCGCCAAGCCGCGCCGGTGAACTTGGACCACTCGATCACGTCGTCCAGGTCCGTCGCGGTGGCGACATCCCGCACGCGCCAGGTCTGCCAGTCCGAGCCGCCTGAACTGGTCGAGTAGGCCAGCAGCGCGCCATCGTCGGTCAGCGATATTCCGCTCACGGCTACTGTGCCGTCCTGCGAAAGCAGGTTGGGATCGAGCAGCATACGCCCGTCCTCGCCCGGTGAGTCCATGGCATACAAAACCGGCTGATTCTGCAGGCCGGAGTTGCGGAACTGGAACCAGCGGCCGTCGCGTTCGAACGGCACACCATACTTGGGGTAGTCCGTGAGCTCGGTCAGCAACTCGGTCAGCGCCGCCCGGTCCGCCGGGTGCTCGTGCCATGCCTGGGCCAGCCAGTTCCTGGTCAGCTCGTTCTGCGCGGTGATCCACGAGCGGGTTCGCGGCGCGTCAGTGGTCTCGAGCCACCGGTACGGGTCAGCGATGAGCTCGCCGTGGTAGTCGTCGGCCTCGGTGCCCATGTCGGTGGGCGGATAGCTCAGCACGTTCGGATCATACGGCATGCTCTGGCACCTGCCTGGATGGCGCTATTGCAAGCGATTCGCAACTAGAGCGCCTCTCCAGGCGCCTCTATGAACAGTCGGTACGGGTAGGATTGCCCGGCATCAGGCGATCGAGCAGAGCGGAGGACTTCGTGCCCGACCACGATGCTGGCGAGCCGGAGCTTGGCGGGCCGCAGGCCGAGATCTACCAGGCTGCACGGCAAGACAAGCCGTGGGGCTACGAGCAGATCTATGCCGCCGTGCAGGGCAAGTACGTGGGAAAGATCATCCACGTCAACGCTGGCCAGTCGCTCAGCTTGCAGTACCACGAGCACAAGGAAGAAACCATCAGCCTGATCAGCGGCGAGGCCGAACTTCAGTACGGGCCGGTCGACGGCGAGCTCACCAAGCGGGTCTTCAGGCCCGGGGACACGATCCACCTGCCGCCACGCGTGGTGCACCGCGTGACCGCTCTTACCGACATCGTCTTCGCCGAGACGTCGACCGCGCCGGCCGGCTGGCGGGAGGACGTCGTCCGGCTGCAAGACGCCTACGGTCGCACCGGCACGACCGCGCCGTAACCACCGCGCCGTAATCTCCGCGCCGTAGCCACCGCCCCGCAGTCCCTGGCTGGCCCCCGGCAATGTCCCAAAGGTCGCACAGCCTGGTTCGCCATTGATAGCGTCATCCAGCAACTTGGCGGATCTGGGGAGGACATCGATGAAGGGGTTCAAGGCGTTCCTGCTACGCGGCAACATCGTCGATCTTGCGGTGGCAGTAGTTATCGGCGTGGCGTTCAACGCCGTCGTGCAGGCGCTGGTGCAGGACGTCATCACGCCGATCATCGCCGCGATCGGCGGCCAGCCGAACTTCAGCAAGCTGGCGATAACGATCGGCCCGGCCAAGATTCTCTACGGCAGCTTCCTCAACGCGGTGATCTCGTTCGTGATCCTGGCGCTGGTGGTCTACTTCCTGGTAGTCGCGCCCGTGACCAGGCTGCTCGCCTGGAACCAGCGCAATCAGGCAGCCACGCAGCGGGAGTGCCCGGAGTGCCTGAGCCAGATCCCGCTGAACGCCACGCGCTGCATGTATTGCACGGCGACCGTCCCGCCCGCAGGCGAGACGGCCCCCGCGTCCTCCCCAAGCCCTAGCTAGAGCCCGCCAGGTCCGCCCGACGGCACACCGGGCTTCTTCGCCTTGACCGGCCTTGGTGCGGTTCCCCTGGCGATGCGCGCGCGCCGGCTGCTCTGCGGTTGCTGGCCAGGTCGCCGCTCCGGCTGCTCGCCGGCCTGGTCCAGCTGATCCGGCACCTCATCGGCCCGGCTGAACTCCTGCGCGGCCTGCTCGCCGAGCTGCTCAGGCTGGTCGGGCGGTTCGAGCTGGTCGGGCGGTTCGAGCTGGTCGGGCCGTTCGAGCTGGCCGGAAACCTCTGGCTGATCGGACCGCTCGAGTTTCTCCTGCCGACCGTCGGCGACTGCAGCTGGCGAGCCGAAAGCCACGGTGGCGGCTGGGTTCCCCTGCGCCGGGTCGGCGCTCGCATCCGAGCCGACTTCGTCCAGCGGATCCTCGAGCTTGGTCGACCTGCCACGCCCGCGCACCGCCGCCTTGATCCGGGCCTCCGCCTCGACTCTGGCGTTCGACGCCGCGAGCGCCAGGGGTCCGGGAGCATCGATCTCGGTATCGTCCTCGATCCGCCACTGCCGTGCCCAGGGCGCGTCATTCATGGCTGACCAGCTTTCGCGGTCCGCGCTAGCGTCCTGCGGAACTTCACTTGCAGACCGGGCGCTCTCTTCGCGGTCAGCCGCGGGAGGCGCGGACTTCCTCCTTGCCGCGGCAACCCCGCGGTAGACCGGGCCGTCCTGATCGTCTGGGCTGTCATCGGCGAGATCGTGCCGTGGTGGTCGCCACATCCTCGCCCGCTGCTCGGCGGTAGCCCCCGATGGCTGGGCAGGAATCGGCAGCGGCGGCAGCATTGGCTCGCCGAACACTGGCTCGCCGAACATTGGCTCGGCCATCTCGTCCCCCGGCAGGACCAGCTCCCTGGGCAAGCCGAAGTCCCCGCCAAAGCTACGCCCGGCGCTGAACTCCCGACCGCCGGCCACTTCCCGTACCGCGGGCCGGCTGACCATGGCATGTACCGGGCCAACGCAGTCATGGCGCTCGAGCAGCAGCGCGAGCGCTTCGGCGTCCTCAGCCGCGAGCCCGAAGACGACCCGCGGCTCGCCCCACGGCTGCTCGAGTGAATACCCCACGTAACTCGACACCGTCGGCAACGGATCTACCGCTTGGCCGTGGACGGTGCGCCAGTGCTCCCAGGCCCGCTCAAGTGCGGAAGCGGCCGCCTGGGCCCTGAACATCAACTCTGGATCCGGCATCGGCCGTTCCCTCCCTCATAGCGCCGGCACGCTCCGCACAATGGCGGGCCCCCTGCGGCATCGCTCGCTACGTCTGTTCGATGTCGTCCTCATCCGCACCACGCGACCCCCGGTAGTCAGCGCGGACGCTCTCACACGGCCGTACTCGGCGTGCAGACTGCTCGGCGGAGAGTCGGCATCGCGACAAGTATGGTCCGACCAGCGCACGCGACAGGAGCGATTACGCAAAGTCGCTACACGACTGCAATGTGTAATGCGTTGGTATCACGCGGGATGATCTTCGGTCCAGCCGACACTCGGTCCAGTCGACGCTGGTCCTGGCAACTGGAGATCCACACGCCGCCCGGCCCTCAGCCGCGCTGGCGCCACGGCGCGAACTCGCCATGTCATGCGACCGGGCATTTCGAGCCCGGTTGGCCAAGCCCCTTCGATGGGCCTCTTGCCCTTACCATTCGAGCGGCCTAGCACCGTCCTACTCGGTGACCCCCCTGAACCACCCATTGACGAGCTGCCATGGCCAAGCACCCATGCTTCGGGCAGCCCCCAATGTCCCTCCGTTTCAACTACAGGCCGGGTCGGCGCCGACGGCACCGCCGCCTGGAAGCCGCCGGTAGCGGCAGTGCCCTGCGCTACGACGACCCGCAGGCGACGTTCGCCGCCGGGCCGACCCCCCTGCATCCGCGCTGAGCCACGCTAGGCGTGCTCGGACACGCGCCCGCCAGCCCCCGCAATCCGGGCGCGGGGATCTGGCCAGGCCTTACTCCGAGCGCTGCTGCGGGATGCCCGCAAGCAACGCACGGACCTCCGTCTCACGGTAACGACGGTGGCCGCCGAGAGTCCTGATGGACGTCAGCTTCCCCGCCTTCGCCCACCGAGTCACGGTCTTCGGGTCGACCCTGAACATGGTCGCAACCTCGGCTGGCGTCAGCAGCGGCTCGGCTTCTGGGGTTCGTGCAGACATTTTGAGGCCTCTCCTCCTGGACCTTTCAACTGATCCTGTTTCTGTTGTGTTCGTGGCTCCATTGCGGAACCTGCCGTGGATGTCCCATATGGTCTACTGTTACCATATTGCCATCACCAGCGGTGACAAAGCGACCACCAGGAGCAGAAGTTTTGGGAACGTGTCCCCGTTACCCCCGTTGATCTGAGTCACGTTGCGTGATCCTACAGACACGCACCGTCGCAACGGGCGGATTCGGAAAAGTCATGTCCGCCTCCTGCCGACTACTGGGCGTAGCCGCTCCTCTGGTAGCTAGCTGGTCATCGAGCCCTCATGCGGACGTATCGTCGCAGGTCCACACGGCTTACCTGACTGATACTCAGGTCGATGGCTGCTCACCTCCTGCCCACCCGGAGGTCACGCACCGTCACTCTCCGTCCTTCGCGTGCCTCGTGCGAACCGCGTGCGCGTGCCGCTTCGACTACCCCCCGGATGCGGAGGACCCCACTGAGTACTGCAACTATCGGCAGTGCCTAGATAATCCTCCGCAGTTCTACGGCATGCTCTGTCATGAGGTATTTGCCCCGCACAGGCGGCTTCATGCATTGCGCCACCATCATTAGTGCCAGCGATCATGGGGATACGCTGTGGTGCGGGAGCTGGGTCAACGAGGATCCGGCGAACTGAGAGCCTGGAGTTGCCGCCGTGGCGATTGTTATGGAACCAGCGCAGAGAGATACCGAAACTGGTGCCTCGCCTGCACAGGGCCCCGCGCAGGGCCATGGCGCAAGCCCCGCGCATGGCACTGCCCTCAGCTACGCCGGCCACGAGCAGGTCGTCTTCTGCCATGACGGGCCGACGGGCCTGCGAGCAATCATCGCGATCTACTCCACCGCCCTCGGACCATCCCTCGGAGGGACGCGCTTTTACCCGTATCCGAGCGACGCGGCCGCGATCGCTGACGTACTGAACCTGTCCAGGGCGATGGCCTACAAGAACGCGATGGCCGGCCTGGACCTCGGCGGCGGCAAGGCCGTCATCATCGGCGATCCAGGCCGGATCAAGACCGAGGCACTGCTGCGAGCTTATGGCCGGTTTGTCCAATCACTGAATGGCCGTTACATCACCGCATGCGATGTGGGCACCTACAGCGAGGACATGGACATCATCGCCAGGGAGTGCCAGCACGTCACCGGCCGGACCGAGCCCAACGGCGGGGCAGGAGACTCCTCGGTGCTTACCGCGTTCGGCGTCTTCCAGGGCATGCGCGCAGCGGCCGAGCACGCCTGGGGCAGCCCGAGCCTGGACGGCCGGGTCGTCGCCGTCGAGGGGGTAGGGAAGGTAGGCAGCCACCTCGTCGATCACCTGGTCGCCGACGGCGCGCAGGTCATCGTCTACGACGTCAGCGATGCCGCGATCGATCGGGTGCTGACCCGGCACCCGAGTCTGACGGCCGTGGCCAGCCGCCACGACCTGGTCAGCAGCGTGTGCGACGTCTACTCCCCGTGCGCGCTCGGCGGGGCGATCGACGAGGACGCGCTGTCCGAGCTGCGCGCGAGAGTGGTATGCGGCGGAGCGAACAACCAGCTCGCCCACGCTGGCATGGACAAGCTCCTGGCCGAGCACGGCGTCTTGTACGCACCCGACTACGTGGTGAACGCCGGAGGCGTGATCCAGGTCGCCGACGAGCTCGCCGGCTTTAACTTCGATCGCGCGAAGGCCAGGGCGGAGCGGATCTTCGACACCACCAAGCAGATCCTGGCCGTCTCCGAAGAGGAGAGCGTTCCGCCATCAGTGGCCGCTGACCGCCTGGCCGAGCGCCGGATGTCCGAAGTCGGGCGACTGCGGGGCATCTGGCTGGGTGGCTGAGGGCCTTCGGCGGCCACAGATCGCACCTGGCGGCAACCTGCTGGAAGCGCGGGCCGCCCAAAACAGGTACGGTTGTCTGTGTACGAAGGCACAGGATGCGCTGGGTCCACATGCGATGGGATCCAGCGGTCGGTCTAACGTGCGAAGAATCCGGCATCGAGCCGGGTATACCAGGCATCAAGCGCGGTGACCAGGGACCGAGTGGTCCCGTACGTTCGAGGGGGTCGAGCCAATGGGGCGCGGCCGAGCCAAGGCCAAGCAGGTGAAGGTGGCACGCCAGCTGAAGTACAGCGGTGGCGGCACTGACCTTGACCGGCTGCGGGCAGAGCTAGGCGTCGGCATGGATCAGCGGGATACCGACGGACGGGACGCATACGCGGACTACGGCGATCGCTACTCCCTGGCTGACGAC
>JASHXW010000496.1 GCA_030043395.1 Streptosporangiaceae bacterium | reverse complement strand
TCGACCGCGTTCATGTCGCCCCGCGCCAGCGAGGTGATCGTCGGCGACGACATCGCCGGCAGGATCTCGGTCACGGCCGCCAGCTGAGCCGCGGCGACGTTCAGCTTGACCAGGACGTTGCCGCGCGCCCTGATGGCACCGCGCAGCAGCAGGGCGATGTCCTCCATCCCCGAGCGCTTGTCGGGATCGGAGTGGGACTCGGGGTTGGCGATGAGCTCGGTGTAGCTAGTCAGCAACGTGTGCAGGATCTTCAGGCCGTTGCGGCGAAGGGAAGACCCGGTCTCGGTCAGGTCCACGATCGCGTCGACGATGTCGGGCACCTTCGCCTCGGTCGCGCCGTAGGACGGGGTGACGAAGGCCTTGATGCCGTTCTGCTCGAGGAACTGCCGGGTGAGCATCGGGAACTCCGTGGAGATCCTGATGCCGTCCGGCAGATCGGCGATCGTCTCCCAGCCGGAATTGACCGGGACGGCAAGGACGACCCGGACCGGGTCGCTAGTCGCCTTCGAATAGGCCAGCTCACCGAGCGAGACGACGTCGGCGCCAGTCTCGGTGATCCAGTCCCTGCCGGTTATGCCGAAGTCGAACAGTCCCTCGGCCACGTAGGTCGGGATCTCCTGCGGCCGCAGGAACCTGACCCGCTCGATCCGGGGATCGGTGATCGTGGCGTGATAGTCACGCTCGGAGGCCCGCCGGACCGTCAGGTCGGCCGAGTCGAACAGCTCGAGCGTGGCACGCTCCAGCGATCCCTTGGGCAGCACGAGAGATAGCACCCAGAAACCCTACCGGCCGAGTGCTTGAGGGTCGCTCTGCACGGGTGGCGGCCTGATCAGGGCAGGCAACGAAGCTTCGACTGGCGACCGTCCCCATCCGCCCCTGTTGCGCCGCACAGCCGTCCGCAGGCCGCATTATGGCAGCACCGGTTGCTGGTCAGTGCCGGTCAGCGGAGTGTGATCACGTTGCCGGTGATCAGGCCAGCGGCGTCGGATGCCAGGTAGGCGATGACCTCGGCGACCTCGGCGGGGCTGGCGATGTGCATCAGGGTCGGCTCGGAGGCGACGTGCTCGCGCACCGCGTCGGTCACCCAGCCGGTATCGGTCACTGGCGGGTGCACCATGTTCGCCGTGACGCCCAGCTTGCCGAGCTCGACCGCCGCGGACATGGTGTAGTTCTCTTGCGCCGCCTTGGCCGCGCCGTAGGAAACCTCCTCGGGAAAACCCAGCTTGCCGCCGGAGGTGAGGCCGATGATCCTGCCCCAGGTCGCGTCGCGCACGGCATGCCGGCGGGCGAACTCGGCGATCAGCAGTGCCGGGGCCATGGCATCGACCCGGAACTGCTGGTTCCACGAGGCTGATGAAACGGGCTGAAGCGAGCGGCCGAGCCGATCGGTGGTCTCGGGCGCGAAGGTATCGGCGAGCCAGCCGGTGGCATTGTTCACCAGGATGTCGACCGGCCCGAGCTGCTCTTCGGCCACGTCGAACAGCATCGGCGGCGTAGCCGGGTCGGTCAGGTCAGCCTCGACGGCGACCGCTTGGCCTCCAGCCGCCTGGATCTCGGTCACGACCAGGTCGGCGCCCGCCACGCGATTGTCCCGGTACGCCTGCGGGATTCCCGGATCGACCGGGTCGTTGACCCGCCAGAACGCGCACAGCACGGCGCAGCCGCGAGCCGCCAGCGCGACAGCCGTTGCTGCGCCGATCCCGTGATTGGCGCCAGTCACGATCGCGGTGTGCCTGGCCTGTTCAGTCACTGCTTGCCTCGCCTCCTGGAAAGGTGGTGCACGACCATGATCCTGAAGACCACGACCATGATCCTGAAGACTTCGTCGGCACTTTCGCCGGCCAAGTCCTCGAGATCATGAAGCTGCGGGCGGGAAGGCCGCTCAGCTCCGCCAGAGCACGCGCAGGTGGCCGTTCGGCTCGATCGCGATTAGCGCGGTCTTGGTGGAGTATCCGTTCCCCGCATAAGTGTCGAGGTAGATGGTGCCGTTGGCGCTTACGGCGATGCCGTTGGGCAGGAAGTTCCTGACCCCCGGCAAATGGGCTCGAGCGAGGTTATGCAGGGTACGCAGGACCCGGCCGGTGATCCGCTGGATGAGCTGACCGTTCATCGTCACGACACCATCAGGCTCTGTGACCAGGCCACCGGGACCGCGCGGGTAGAAGCCCGTGAGCCCGATTGGCAGGCGCATGCGTCCGCGTGCGCCGATCATGAGCAGCGTCTTGGTGTTCGAACCGGCCACGTACAACTCGCCCGCATGATCGAAGGCCAGCGCGCTTGGCCCGTCTGCTGAAGCCCTGACCGCGGGACCGCCAATTCCCTCGACGCCAGCCGCGCCGGGCGTGCCTGCCACGTGAACGAGGCGACCCGCGGCGTCGAGGCGCAGGATCTCGCTCGTAGCCTGGTCGGCGATATAGAGGCAACCGCCCGGGCTGAACGTCACGTCGGCAGGACCGCCGAGGCCGGCAGAAAGCGCCCGTGTACCTCCGGCAACCCAGGCGCCGTACCGGCCATTACCGGCAATGGTCGCGATCCGCCCGGTGGGATAAACGGCCCGGACTCGGTTGTTGCCGGTATCGGCGAAGTAGATCGTCCCGTTTCTCGCCACGGTCATCCCGCCCGGATCGTTCAAGGATGCCGCCGTCGCCGGGCCGCCATAGCCGGAGTACCCTCGCTTGCCGTTGCCGGCGACAACCAGGAAACGGCCGTCTGGAAGTGCCTGAAGAATCTCATTGAGCCGGTCGTCGGCAACGTAGAGCTGACCATGCGGGCCTACTGCCAGCGCGCCGGGCCGGGAGAGGCGGCTGACAGTCCGCCCGTGATCGTGGACCCGTCCATGCACCCCGCCGTACGCCGTGCCCATCGGACACGCAGGCACAGATACGCCGGGCTGCTTGGTAGAGGGCGCCGGCAGGATCAAAGCCGCGGCCACGACGATGGCCGACGTGCCGCCGGCTAGAGCGGTGGTCACCACGAGGAGCTGGGCACGCTGGCGCCGCGCGGCGCGGCGGATCCGCCACATCGGGTCCGGCCAGGCCGCAAGCTCGCGGCGCGGATCGCGAAGGGCATCGCGGATTCGGCCCTCCAGGTCGTCCATGTCCTGATTCACCACGGCCTACCTCACTGCCTCGGTTGACGCCAGGAGACCGGCGAGGCGACGCAAGCCGCGTGCGGCCTGGCTCTTCACCGTCCCGGCGGAGGTTCCCATCACGGCGGCGATCTCCGTCTCGGTCAGATCCTCGTAATAACGCAGCACGATTACGGCCCGCTGTCCGGGAGGTAGCAACTGCAAGGCGCGCCAGACCGCATCACGGTCGTCCACCCGGCTTGCATGATCATCAGTGACGCTGAGAGCCGCCGGCTCGGCTAGCGCCCGTTCCCGGCCCGGGTGCCTGCGGTACCACGAGGCGTAGCTGTTGACCATGACCTTGCGGACATAGGCGCGAGGATCATCGATCCGCCGCAGCCGCCAGGCCCGCAACGACCGGCCGAGGGCAGTCTGGACAAGGTCCTCAGCGGCCTCGGCGTTGCCGGTCAGCACGTGGCCGAAGCGCAGCAACCCAGGCAGCGCGCCAGCGACGAACTCCGCGAACTCGTCCTCACTTGCCATGCTCGGCGACTCCCTCGAACGCCCTCTTAGACCCGCCGATGAAGGCTCAGGTTGTCAAGGGCAGCGCGGGAGTTTCGCTCTCACGCGACGACCTTGAGCGTGGAGGAGCCGTCGGGCAGCCGACGGACCTCGACGCGCTCGGGGATGCGTTCCTTCAGGTCAGCCACGTGGCTGACGATGCCGACGACGCGGCCCCGGTCACGGAGCTCGTCGATGACTCCGAGCACGTGGTCCAGGGTCTGGGAGTCGAGCGTCCCGAATCCCTCGTCGATGAACAGCGTCTGGGTGTCGACTCCCCCGGCTTCGGCAGTGACCACGTCGGCCAGCCCGAGCGCAAGCGCCAGCGAGGTGTAGAACAGCTCACCGCCCGACAGCGACCCGGGGCTGCGCTCCTGTCCGGTATGACGGTCGACCACCGACAGCGTCAGCCCTGCTCGCTGCCGCCGGGACTCGCCCTCGTCCAGCCGCTTCAGCTCGTACCTGCCGGACGACATCACCGCCAGCCGGATGTTCGCCGCGGCGACCACTTGCTCGAACCAGTGCCTCAGCACGTACGTGGTCAGGGCCACCCGCCGGCGGCCCTCCATTCCCTTGGCCAGTCCGGCCAGGTAGATGACCGGTTCGGTCGCCGCGACGAGCTCCGCCGCTGCCTGCTCTGCCGCGCGCAGCTCGCCGATCAGAAGTCCCAGCCGCTTCGTCCGGCGCTGCAGCGCGTCCCAGGCCGCCCTGGCTCGCCGTTCGGCGTCGCGAGCCGCGGCCAGCCCGGCGGCGGCGCGATCGGCCAGCTCCTGCACCTGCCCCGCCTGAGCAGGGTCAAGCCCGGCCAGCTCAGTCCCCTGTGCCGCCGAACGCAGCGTCGTCCGTTCCGCCTCCCATTCGCGCGCCTGCTCGTCCAGCCGGCTCTGCTCGCGCGGCGTCCGGACGGCCGCCCTGGCCAGGTCGAGGCTGGCGAATCCGCTGGCTAGCGCCTCGGCGTCGGCACGAGAACTGGCCTGCTCCCGTGCGGCAAGCGCCACCGCCAGGCGGTCAAGCCCTTCGGCAATCATGCGATCTGCCTTGGCCTGCAGGCTGATGGCCGAATGGCGCTCCGCCACCGAGCTGTGCGAGCCTGCTGCTTCGGCGAGCTCGCCTTCCAGTGCCGCGAGTTCCGACCGGGCTAGCTGCGCCCGGGTACGCGCATCGGCCTGCGCCTCAGTGGCCGCCACCACCTCAGCGCCAAGCCGGTCCTGTCTGGCGCGGAGATCGGCGAGCGCTGCCTGCAGATCCCCGGCCTGCGCTGCGGCCAGCTCGGCCTGGTTCAGCCGCCCAGCCACCGCCGCCAGCTCGGCGCTGATCTCGGCCACCGAACTGCCGCCGGCGAGCGCGGCGCACTGGTTGGCCTCATCGCGCACCTCAGCATGCTCGCTGTCCGCGCGCTCACGCCGCTCACGGGCGGCGTCGCGCAGTTCGCGCGCCGCGGCCACGACCTCCGCGGTGACTGCGCTGGCATCGGGCGCCGCGGGCGACGGGTGCTCGGCCGACCCGCACACCGGGCAGGGGGCTCCGTCGGCTAGCCCGTCGGCCAGCTCCCCGGCCATTCCGGCCAGTCGGGCATCAACCACCCGCTGGTGGGCATCGACCAGCCGCTGGTGCTCGTCGACCGCTGCCTGCACGGCAGCCACGCGGGCGGCCAGCAGCGGCTCAAGCTCGGCCAGCCGGGTAGCTGCCGCGCTGACAGCGGCGAGCGCTACCTGCCGCTGCCTGGCAGCATCGAGCCCGGCAGCCACGCCCGTGGCTTCGTTGAGCTTGGCCTCGACCGCCGAGATCCGCCCTGGCAGGTCTCGCCCGGCCGCTGTCAGCGAAGCAAGCGAAGCAGCCGCCCTGGCCGCATCCCGATCGAGCTCGCTGGCTGTGCTCGCCTTCGCAGGCACTGTTTTCTCAGCATGAACAAGGTGCTCCAGGCCGGTCGCCTCCTTGAGCCCGGCCTCGGCACGAGCGACTGCCCGCTTGCGCGCCTGCCTAGCCAGCCTGGCGGAGACGGGAGCCTCGCCCGGCAGTGCCTTCGTGGCCGCCCAGCTCTCCGTCTCCGCGTCAGCCAGGGCGACAAGCAGGGGCCGGACCGGGTCAGCCCGGCGGGCCTGGGCTAGCTCGGCCGCCCGCGCCTCGTGCTCCGGCCGTGTCTCCTCGTGCCTGGCGAGCTCGCTGAGGACCCTGGTGAGCCGCGCCATCAGCTCTGCCTGCCGGGCTGCCGACACGCTGGCCGCCGCCGCTGACTCGGCCTGTCCTGATGTCTGCTCGAGCTCCGTGCTGGCCAATGCGAGCGCCGTCGCCAGCTCCGCACTGATCTGGCTGAACCTCGTCCCGCGATCGCCCTGCGACAGCGCGAGCAGCTCGGCGCGTTCGCTCGCGTCCAGGCCGGCGGCCTCGGCGGCCGCTGAGACCGCATCGGCGATCTTGCGCTCTGCTCCGAGCCTGCTGCGCACGGCTTCCGCCCTTCGGCGGTCGAGCTCGTCGGTGATCTTGTCGTACAGCTCGGTGCCGAAGAGCTTGGTCAGTACCGCCCGGCGGTCGTCATCGTCGCTGCGCAGGAACCTCGCGAACTCGCCTTGCGGCAGCAGCATCACCTGGGTGAACTGAGTCCGGCTCAGGCCGACGATGGTGTTGACGAGGTCACCGACCTCGGCCTTGTTCGACGAGAGGCTGACCCACGTACCGGATGCGGTGCCGCGACGCAGGTGCACCCGGGTCGGCTCGACGGTGTAGCCGTCGCCGCGCCGCTTGAGCCGCCTGTGCTCGGGCACGCGCGTGATCAGGTAGCGAACGCCGCGCAGGGAGAACTCGAGCGTGACGGAAGGCTCGGCATCCGAATCGGCGAAAGCGCAGACCAGCCGGTCCTGGGTGGAATCCTCGCCAGCCAGCCCGCCGTACAAGGCGAACGTGATCGCATCCAGGATCGTCGTCTTGCCAGCGCCGGTTGGCCCTTCGAGCAGGAAAAGCCCGCCGCTGGTCAGCCGGTCGAAGTCGATGCGCTGCGTCGTCGCGTACGGCCCGAACGCGGTCAGCTCGAGCGCGTGCAGCCGCATTAGGCGGCTGCCGCCAGGTCAGAGTCGGCCGTTTCGGCGTGCTGGACGGTCTCGATCACGTCGGCGAGCACCGCTTGCTGCTCCTCGTCTGGCGGCTCCCCGCCGGTGAACTCGACGAACAGCCCGCAAAGCTCGACCGGATCGCTCACCTGCGACACCCGGCGCAGGTCGGCCTGCGCATCCGGCAGCTCGCAGTCAGGCTCGAAGTCGAGCACCAGCGTGTGCGGCCATTTCTCGCGCAGCCGCTCCATCGGCGCGGCCGGCCGTACCGAGTCGGTGAGCACGACACGCACCCAGGCACCGGACAGGTCAGCCAGGTCAGTGTCGGCCCGTAGGAGCAGGTCATCGAGGTTCCCGCGGACCTCCCGCAGCGGACGCGGCACCGGGGCGGGGAGCTGGGTCGTGGTCACGTGACCTGACCCGTCGACCTCGACGAGGCTCACCGACTTCGCGTGGTTACGTTCGGAGAAGGAGAACGCCAGCGGTGAGCCGCAGTACCTGATCGTCGTCGCCGGCTCGCCAGAGGTCACGACCTGCTGACCGTGCAGGTGCCCGAGCGCGACGTAGGTCAGGCCAGCGAAGACTGACGCAGGCGCGTCCCCGATGCCGCCGACACGAAGGTCCCGTTCTGAATCTGACGGCATTGCTCCTGAGACGAACGCGTGCGCGAGGACCACAGTGCGCTCGATCCCGCGACGCCGCGCGTCAGCACGAATCAGGCCCGCCGCCGCGGCCAGCACGCTGGCGTGCGAGCGCTCCGCCCCGAGTTCGGACATCACCGCGTCCGGCAGCAAGTACGGAATGCCGTACACCGCCAGGTCGCCGTGCTCGTCAGCGAGCAGGACTGGCCGCGAGACATCGGCCACTGTCGTGCGCAGGTGGATGCCGGCCAGCTCGCTGAGCCGCGAGCCGAAGCCGAGCCTGATCGCCGAGTCGTGGTTCCCGCTGGTCAGCACCACCGGAATCCGGGCCTGCGCGAAGCCGCTGAGGGCGCGGTCGAGTACGGCCACCGCATCGGTCGTCGGCACTGCCCGGTCGTAGACGTCGCCAGCGACCAGGACTGCATCGACCTTGCGCGCCACGGCCTCGGCGAGCAGCCAGTCCAGGAAGACCGCCTGGTGCGCGAGCAGATCCTCGCCGTGCAGCATCCGTCCCAGATGCCAGTCCGACGTGTGGAGCAGTCTCATCGATTCCTCATCATGACGGCCGCCCTGTACGCATCGCGTCATTGCTCGGCGACGGCGTGTCGCGATCGGGAAAACAGGCGGTTGATAGCGTTGGGGAATGCCAGCGAACGCGCTGACCGACTCGCTGTTTCCGGCCGATCTGCATGAACCTGAGTACTGGGAACAGCGTTATCCGCCCCGCGGGCTTCCTGACGGGGCGAAGGTCACCAGGCTCGGGCCGTCGCCGACCGGGCACATGCACATCGGCTCGATCTACACGGCCATGATCGACGCCGACGTCGCCCACCGTTCGGGCGGCCGCTACCTGCTGCGGATCGAGGACACCGACCAGGCGCGCGAGGTCCCTGGAGCGCTGGAGCAGTTCGACCGGGCGTTCCGCTACTTCGGCCTGCTCCCTGACGAGGAGGACGGCAGCGGCGACTACGGTCCGTACACCCAGTCGGCGCGAGGCGCCATCTACGCCAGCTACGCCCGCGACCTAGTGCGCCAGGGCAAGGCCTATCCCTGCTTCGCCACTGCGGCCGAGCTCGCCCAGATGCGGGAACGTCAGGAAGCCGCTAAGGTCCCGCCTGGCTACTACGGCGAATGGGCGACCTGGCGGGACGCGCCAGCCGAGCGCCTGCAGGCCGAGCTGGACAAGGGCACGCCGTACGTGATCAGGTTCCGCTCTCCTGGCGTTCCTGGACGGCGGGTGGAGTTCGAGGAAGTCATCCGCGGCGAGCTGTCCGCCGAGGACAACTACAACGACGTGGTGATCCTCAAGTCAGCCCGCGACGGCGTGCAACTGCCGACCTATCACTTCGCGCACGCGGTCGACGACCACCTGATGCGGGTCAACCTGGTGATCCGTGGCGAGGAG
>JASHXW010000495.1 GCA_030043395.1 Streptosporangiaceae bacterium | reverse complement strand
GCTAGCGTCATCGCGCCCATTGCGGCCCCCTGGTACTCCAGCGACTCCCAGCCGAAGGGATACTCGACCGGTTGCACGACACGGTGCGGAGAGCTGCCGTCTGCGACGATCCGCGTGTCGACGGCCAGGAAGGCGGTAAAGCGGCACAGCACGCCGAAGCGCAGCGACACCGAGACGATCTGCCGCTCCAGGTCCTGCAGCGCGCTGGCCGGCCCGCCCGGGCCGCATGCATAGCGATCTTCCAGCTCGCGCAGCAATGCGCGCGCCCAGAGCGCGGTCGGCACCGAGCCGCTGTGAGCAACGCCTGCAAGCACTTGCTCGTGCGCGTTTCCATCGGCCAGGACACCACGCACCCGGATGGTCGAGCCAGGGTTGCATGCGCCCTCGAACCGCCCGCTGATCGTTACCGGCGCGCCTTCGAACATGTCAGCCAGCCGGGCCGGGGTGATCGTGCCTGGCACGATCTGCACGTCGTTGGATTCCACGGCGATGCCGGTGACAACCGGGGCGACAATGCGCCGGTGAATCCTGGCAGCAGCCTCGTCGAGCCGGTCCTCGGACTCCACCAGCTCGCACCTGCCCCGCCCGGACGCGGCCAGCCGGGCCAGGAAGCCGGCGTTCACCGCGCGGTCGATGCCGATGGCGTGCAGCCGGACGCCGGCGAGCCGCGCGGCCTGCATGCCGAGAATCTGGTCCTCATTGCCGACTTGGCCGTCGGTGACCAGCACGAGCACCCGTTGCCTCGCGCCTGCGCTTTCGGCGGACAGCAGGTCGGCGGCCCGCTCGAGGGCGCCGAGCATCTCGGTGCCGCCGCGCGCGGTCATGGCCGCGAGGAACTCCACGGCGCGGAACCTGTTACGGTCAGTTCCCGCGACCAGCCCGCCGCCCAGGTCGGGCGGCTGCTCGACCACGTTGTCGAAGCCGATCACGGCGAACCGGTCGCCAGGGCCGAGGGTGTCCACGATCCTCGCGGCCGCCCGGCGGGCAGCGACGATCTTCCACCCGTGCATGCTCCCTGACCGGTCGAGCACGATCACTACGTCGCGCGCAGTCCCGGCTCCGGCTCCGGCGCTGTTCGCTGGCGGCACCAGGGTCAGCATGAAGGTGCCGTCACCCATGTCCTCTCCCGGCTGCACGTCCCTGGAATCCGCGGTGTCCGGGCACAGCACGAGCGAGCCAGCCACCTGCGTGGCGTCGGACACCGTCAGGCGCAGGATCAGGTCGCGGTCGAGCCGCTCGCCTGGCGCGAGCCGCACGATCGTGCTGCCATCCGGCGCCGCCTCGTCCGCGATCGCGTGCAAGCTCGACCGGATCTGCGCGAGCGGCAACCCCGACGGTGCGATCTCGGCCACGAAGCTCAGGTCGACCGGGCTGGGGAACCCTGGCAGCAGGACGGGCGGCGTGATCCTGGAGGCGTCGGGCACCGCGTCGGTGTCCGGGGCCACCCCCGCGCCGGCAGCGGTGCCGGGCAGCGGCGCACCGGGGATGTACCTGGGTGCGACGACGAACGGGAACCTGAACGTGATCTCGCCGTCCTCGAACGGCAACGGCTGGCTCAACGACAGCCGGATCGTCACGCGCTCCCCTGGCAGCATGTTCCCGACTCGCATGGTGAACACATCCGGGCGGTCTTCCTCGGCGATGGCCGCGCGCTTGCCTTCGGCGATCGCGGCGTCGTACTCCTTCCTGGCCTTCGCGCGCTCGTGCAGGACCGCGTCGATGACCCTGCCGTCCGCCTCCATCCGCATCGCCGTGACGGCGCCACGGTCAGGCAGCGGGAACACGTAGGTTGCCTCGAGCGGCACGTCGAATGAGTTGACGAAGCCCTGGACGACCTCCACGCCGGCGACCATCGCGGTGATCCGCGCCCGGACGTCCATGGAGCTCAGTGGCAGGTTGCCGTGGCTGGTGCGCAGCGCGCCGAAGCCGGCGTCCGGTTCTGCCTGCGCTGGCGGCGAGATCACGCCGATGTCGGGTACCTCGATGATGCGAACGCTCACGGCCGCTCCCTCTCCTCGTCGTCGGGTTCCTGGCAATGTCCATGGGTTGCAAGCAGGCTGACCAGCGGCGCAGCAGCGCGCCGCAGCTCGGCCAGGTCATCGGGTCGCAGGCCAGGGCCACCACCGTCGAGCACGACGACCACTCCGGGGGCGAGCCTGAACGCCTGCACGGATCCGTCAGCTCCCTGGGCAGCCTTCCCCGCAAGACGGGGCAGCGGGCCGGCCGCTGCCGCAACCGCAAGCGTCCGCACGACGGGCCCGGCCGCCGCAGCCCGGGGCTCCCGTGCCCAGAACCGGCGGCCCTCGGCCCCTTCCGCGCCGCCGCCCGGGTCGGCGAGAAGCGCTGGCTGGGCCATCTGCGCCGGCTCATCCGAGCGCAGGGCCGCAACAGACTCCAGGTACGAACTCGTCGCCCCGACGAGCTCAGCCTGTATCTCAGCCAGCGTGCGCCCTTCAGCCTGGCGCCGCTTGATGGCGACGAGCTGCAGCAGGTGCCGTCGCCCGTACCGCGCGATTCGCCCAGTACGGCTCAGCGGCGGGTCAACCAGGCCGACGGTGACGTACCAGCGGATCAGCCGGTCGTTGGGAACTTCCCTGACCCTCCCGCTGAGCTGTCGCGCCGCAGACCCCCCGGCGAGCAGCGCATCTGCGGCTTGCCCGGCTAGCTCGCCGATGGTCCACGTTTCGTCCATGCCTTCAGTTGACACTGTAATTATTACAGTGTCAAGTCCTCACACCCGGCGCCAGCGGACTAAGGCCTGTCCGTGTAGTTCGCATGGGCACTGGTACTGACCCGGTTGGCACTCATCATGCATGCTGGCTGGTGTGGCGCACGATGATCCCCTCCGGGCAGGCCCGGCAGGTTCCGGCACGCCTGAGCGTGGCCTCGAGGTCATCCGCCGGCGCGAGCTAAGCCTGTCCAGCGCGCGGTCCCTGCTGCTCACGGTCCTCGGCGAGTACGTGCTGCCGCAGGAGCTGCCCGTCTGGACCAGCGCCCTAGTCCAGACGATGGCGCTGCTTGGAGTAGCGGAGAAGGCCGCCCGGCAGGCACTGTCCCGCACGGCGGCCGAGGGCTGGATCAGCTCCAGCCGCCACGGCCGGCTCGCGCGGTGGGACCTGACCGAGTCAGGGCGTCGGCTCCTCGCCGACGGCGCCAGCCGGATCTACTCCTTCGGCCAGCAGGCCAAGCCATGGGACGGCAGCTGGCTGCTGCTGCTGACCGGCGCTCCCGAAGGCAATCGTGACCTGCGCCGCAAGCTCAGGACGCGGCTCACCTGGGCTGGATTCGGCCCGCTGCCGTCAGGCGCGTGGGTGTGCCCCGAGCCGCAGCGCGAGGCGGAGGCTGGCCGGATCCTCGCCGAGCTTGGCCTGGACGCGACGTCCATGTCCTTCGTCGCCAGCTACGGAGAGATCGGCGAGCAGGCCGACATCGTCCAGCTTGCCTGGGACCTGGGCACCGTCGAGCTGCGCTACAAGCAGTTCATCGACACCTTCGAGCCACTCACCGCCACGACGACCGGGGAGATGCTCACCGCGCAGACGCTGCTCGTGCACGAGTGGCGCCGTTTCCCGTTCCTCGACCCGCAGCTGCCGCGCGAGCTGCTGCCTGACGGCTGGCTGGGCACCGACGCTGCCCGCCTGTTCCACGCCAGGCACGCGCAGTGGCGCGACGGCGCTCAGCGGCACTGGACGGCCCTGGCCGACGGCGGCCGGTAGCGCCTCAGCCGGAGATCTCCCTGATCCGCATCAAGTCCCCGACCAGCACGTCGCCCGTCGGCGTAACGGTCAGCGCGCCAGGTCCGCCGAGTTCGGCCTGGACCGCCGGGCCGCCGTCACCGGAGAATCCCTCCGCCCCGGTTCCCGCGATCGTGTAGAGCTGACCGGCCACCATCGGCACGCCGTAGAAATTGCCAGAACTCTCCGCCAGCACCTTGACCACGTCCTGGTTCGGATCGGTCATCAGGACGTTCCCCGACCCGTCGACCACGATCTGCCAGGGGCTGAACTGCAAGGTGCCGCAGCAGTTCGTGGCGACCGTGTAGATGTGGCCTGCCGTCATGGCCCTGCCGTAGAACGTCCCGCTGCTCGCAGCGATGACCCGGATGCTGCCGTCCTGGCCGAGCAGGACGTTGCCGTGCTGGTCCACGGCCACCGGCCCGGTGGCAACCTCCGCGTCGACTGCCAGCCCGCCATCGCCCGAGTCGCCCGGCGGGCCATCGCCAGCGAGCACGTACATGTGACCAGCAGTCATGGAGCGGCCGTAGAACGTGCCGTTCCTGGCAGCTAGCACGAACACGTGGTCCTGGTGGTCGCGGACGCCGAGCTTGATGTCCGAGGTCAGGTTGATGATCAGGTTCCCTGATGCGTCGAACGCCGTCTGCTCCGGCGGATCGCAGCCATCCGCTGGGCACTGCCCGATGATGTAAGCGTCTCCGGCGATCACGTGCCTGCCGAAGAGCTCCCCACTGCGGGCGGGCAGCAGCCAGACCTCGCCAGTGCCGCCGATCGGCCCCGAGATCGCCAGGTCGCCTGACTTGTCGGCAGACACCCCGGTCGGCACAATCTCCGTTCCCGAGGCCGGCCCGGAACGCCGCTTGCTTGACCCCTTCCGCCCGTTCCCGGCGATCGTGTAGATATCGCCAGCCACCATTTGCTGGCCATAGAACCGGCCTGTCTTCCTGGCAAGGACCCGCAGGCGCAGATTGTTCACGTCGGCGATGACGACATTGCCGCGCTGATCGACGGCCAGGCCGGCGACTCCGTAGCTGCCACTGCGATCCGTCACCAAGGTCCCGAACTCAGCCGAGGTCGCGGGACCGCCGTCGCCGGAGAACGACGGCCAGCCATCGCCCGCCACCTTGTAGAGGTGCCCAGGGCGCATGGTAAGGCCGAAGTCCGTGCCTGCCCGGCCCGCAAGCACGTCGATCGCACCGACCGAGCCGCCGTAACCATTGCTGACCACGACATTGCCCGCCCCGTCGACGCTGACGCCGAGCGGGCTGTCGTAGGGCGAGCCGATGCGCAGCACCCGGTAGATATGGCCGGCCGACATCCGCCGCCCGTAGAAGGTGCCGCTCTTCACGGCGTCCACCCAGACCCAGCCTGCACCGCCGATGACGAGGTTCCCCGCGTGGTCGACCGCCACGTTCCTGGGGCAGAACCGGGCCTGCAGCGCCGGTCCTCCGCCGCCGGTGTTGCCGCATCCGGGATGCGGGGGCGGGTCGGGGATGCCGGCCACCGTGTAAATGTGGCCTGCCTGCATGGCCATGCCATAGAAGGTCCCGCTGGTCGCGGCGACGACGCGCACGACCCGGTCGCCTACATCGCTGAACACGAGGTTTCCCGAGTGATCCACCCGGACGCCGACATCCGCGCCGCTGATCAGCAGGCCCGCGTCGACCGCCGCACCGCCGTTGTCGTAGCCGTCAGGCCCGCCGCCCGCCACGGTGTAGATGTCCCCCGCAGTCATCGGCACGCCATAGAACGTCCCGCTGGCCTCCGCGACCACCCGGATCCGCTCGTTGTGATCGTCAGCCACGATGACGTTCCCGGCAGCATCGACCGCCAGCCCGCTCGGGCCGGATAGCTGAGCCTTCACGGCCGGCCCGCCGTCGCCCCCATCTCCAGGCTCCCCGGTGCCGGCGATGGTGTAGCGATGTCCGGCCAGCATGGGCTGCCCGTAGAAGGTGCCCGTCTTCGCCGCCACGACCTGGATGACGTCGCCGCCCGGAATGCCGAAAGCTTGATGAAACTCCTCGCTGAACAGCACGTTCCCGGAATGATCTACCGCGACGCCGCAGACGCGGCCGCCGATGGCGTTGTCTGGGGCGCCATCTTGTATGGCGGCAACCGGCTCAGCTACCGTGACCAGCTGGTCGGTCTTCGTGCTGATCTTGCGGATCTGCTGGTCCCCCAGCGGACCGCCGTCTGTCTCGTACAGGAACCCGTTCGCATACGTCAGCGCGCACGGCCGGTACAGCGCCACGCCCGTCGCGCGGGCCGGGCCGCCGGGGCCCCCGGCGATCGTCCTGATCGTCCCTGGAGCTGCCGCCCGATCCTCGCGCGGCCCGGCCGACGCGATGATCGGCCGGGTCAGCCCGAAGACGAGTGCCACCCCGGCGGCCACGCCAGCGGCTCGTAGCAACCACGACCTGTGCGGCATGTTCCGCCTACTCCCTGATCTGCCTGACGCTGAGGTATCCGGCGAGGAGGACATCGCCGTCGGGCGCCACGGCCACGCCCCCGAGACCGAAAAGCGATGCGTTGGTCGCCGCGCCACCGTCGCCCGTATTGCCGGCGAAGCCGTCCCCGGCGATCTGATACAGCTGACCAGCCGTCATCGGCTGACCGTAGAACGTCCCGCTAGTCCCGGCCAGCACCTCCGCCAAGTTCTGGTAGTCCCTGGTGATGATCAGGTTGCCCGCGCTGTCGGCCGCAAGCTGCGCGATGCCCGCGCCGACCGCGCTGACCACCGAGTAGATATCACCCGCGGTCATCGGCTGGCCGTAGAAGGTCCCGTCGCTCGCCGCGATCACCCGGATGCTCGTGGTCGCGACAACGACATTTCCGTACGCGTCCACTATGAGGTCATACGGGCCGGCCAGCGTTGCGAGCCTGGCTGGGCCTCCGTCGCCGCTATCTGAGCAGGAGCCATCAGGCACGGCCGGGGATCCCGCGATGGTGTAGATGTCGCCCGCAGTCATCGACTGGCCGTAGAACGTCCCGTCGGACTCCGCGACCACCCGGACCTCGCAGCCTGCGCCGATGATCAAGTTGCCTGCGGCGTCGACAGCGACGGCTGCCGGCACGCCGACCTGCGCGGCGGTGGCTGGCCCGCCATCGCCCGTCTGGCCGACCCCGCCGTCGCCGGCCACCGTGTAGATGTCGCCAGCTGTCATGTGCTGCCCGTAGAACTCGCCGCTCCTGACCGCTACAACCTGCACTCGCTCCTGGCCGTAATCGGCGATCAGCAGGTTGCCTGAGCTGTCCGCCGCGACCCCGGCATCGTCTAGCCGGGCTTGGGTGGCCGGGATCCCGCTCGCGGACTTGCCCTTCGCCAGGGCGCCGGCGACCCGGTAGATATAGCCGGCTTGGACGGCACGGCCGAACATCATCCCCGAGGCAGCGGCGACCATCCTGACGTCGTCGGCGGAGTCAGGCAGGCTGTCATTGACGAAGACGTTTCCCGAGCTGTCAGTTGCCAGCGGATGAAGAGAGCCCCCGTACGAGATGGTCAGCTGGGCAGCAGTCGCCGGGCCGCCGTCGCCCGAATAGCCGGCCGGCTGCGGCCCCGCGATCGAGTAGATGTGCCTGGCGAGCATCTTCTGGCCGTAGAACGTGCCGGTCTTGGTCGCGACAACGCGGACGCTGTGCTTGTCGGCCACCACGATGTTGCCCGCCCCGTCCACGGAGACGCCGAGCGGCGCCTGCAGTGCCGCCTGGAGTGCGAGGCCGCCGTTACCCGGCTTCTTCGCGTCGCTGCCCGCGATGGTGTAGATGTCGCCGGCCTTCATCCGCTGGCCGTACTGAGTCGCGGTCCTTACCGCGACCACCCTGACCCGCTCGTCCCCCGAGATCACCACGTTGCCCATGTGGTCGACGGCGACCCCGACGGCGCCGATCCTGGCGTTCCTGGCAGGCCCGCCGTCGCCCGAGTCGCCGAACTGCCCGTCGCCCGCGATCGTGTAGATGCGGCCGGCCCGCATCTGCACGCCGTAGAAGAACCCGGACCGGCCTGCGACGACACGCACGAGGTTGTGGCCCAGGTCGGCTACGACGATGTTGCCGTGGTGATCGATCCGCAGGCCCGCGTCGAGCAACTGGCCGTGCTCGCCCTTGGCGAAGGACAGCGATGCCTTGGCGGCCGGGCCGCCGCTGCCGAGCTCCGACCCGCCGCCGGCTACCAGGTAGATGCGGCCGGCCGTCATCTTCATGCCGTAGAAAGTTCCGCTTCGCTCGGCCAGGACGGCGATGTGCCTCTTGCCGTCGACGAAGACGACGTTGCCTGCCTGATCCACCGCGATGGCACCTGGCCAGTACTCGAATTCGGCCTTGGCCGAAGAGCCGACGATCGTGTAGATGTCCCCGGCGGTCATCTGCCGGCCGTAGAAGCGGCCAGTCGACGATGCGATCACCCGGATCTGGCCGTAGCCTCCGCCTTGGGACGGCGGGATCACCGGGGTGCTGTCGGCGACGAGCACGTTTCCGGCATGGTCGACGGCGACACCGCAGGAGGAGCCGAGGTCCGCCCATGTCGCCGGGCTGCCGTCCGGAGACGGCTGAGGATTCCCGCCGCTTTCATCGGTGCCGTCGCCTGCGATTGTCCGCAGGACGCCCGTCGCAGCGCTGACCTGCATGACGAGCGATGGCGGTTCGAAGTCGATCTGGCTGGCGATCTGGTCGGTGAGGTACAGCGACCCGCCTGAGAAGGTCGCGGCGCACGGCTGGACGGAGATCGCGGGCCCCGCGGCCGGGCCGCCCGGGCCCCCGGCAATC
>JASHXW010000494.1 GCA_030043395.1 Streptosporangiaceae bacterium | reverse complement strand
GACGATTCCCGTCGGGATCGTCGGCCTGGCGTTCGAGCACCTTTTCCGCGTGATCTTCGGGGTCCCGGTCCGGGCTGCGATCTTCCTGGCCATCAACGGCCTGATCCTCTACGCGGGCGAGCGGTTCCGCACCCGCAAGTCACTCGCCGCGGAGCAGCAGGTCCTGGCCGATCGGGACCAGGAAGAGGAACAGGAGTCCGAGCTCGTCGGCGCCCGAGTTGGCGGGACGCATACATCAGGCCAGCGCGCGCTGCGGCAGGAACAGCTGACCGCCGCGATCAAGTCCGACCGGCGGCTCGCGGCCATCGGCTACCTGGAGGGCGTGCTCATCGGCGCGGCTCAGTGCCTTGCCCTGCTCGCCGGGATCAGCCGGGACGGCGTGGTCATGGTCGCCGGGATGTTCCGCGGCCTGGCGCGCGAGGATGCGGCCAGGTTCTCGTTCCTGCTCGCGACCCCAGTCATCCTTGCCGCGGGCGTGCTGAAGGTTCCCGACCTGCTCGGTCCCCTGGGTAACGGGATCCGCCCGCAGATCCTGGTGGGCAGCCTGGTGTCCGGCATCGGCGCGTACATCTCGGTGCGGTTCCTGATGAAGTACTTCCAGACCAGGACGCTGACTCCGTTCGCGATCTACTGCCTCGTGGTCGGCATCGGCAGCTGGATCTACTTGTCCGTCAAGTGATCTAGTCCGGCCGGCCCCGCGCGCACCGTAGGGAAGCACGCAGTCCCGATTTGGCAGCGGCCTGCAACGTTCAGCGGCCTTAGGCCGTTGTGTTATTCAAGTGTCCAGGAATTGCCTGGGAGCGAAGCGTGAGACCTGCCGTGGCGCCCCTAAGTCAGCGTGACCTTGCCCGGCAGGGCGCCAGCGGCCGCCGCCCTGGCCAGGAACGGGCCGGCTGGGTGGCCATTCGGCTGATTGGCTGCGCGGCGCTGGTGCCAGCGCTCCTGGCGGGCATCACGGCATGCGCTTCGCCGGAAGGCAGTCCGACCGCGGCGAAGGCCTGCTGGCAGCCGGGCAGGCACGGAACCGGGTGGATCAGGCCGGGCCGCCAGGTGCCCGCCAACGCCGGGGACCCGTGGCAGGAGCCGAACAGCGCCTGGGTGAGCTCCTATTTCTCTACTGACGGCGTATCTGACCTGGTCCTGGATCGCGCGTACCCGGGTTATCAGCTGTCGGTGGGCAATCGGGTGATCTCCCCTCCCGGCGGGTACCCCGGGTTCGGCGGCGTGGCTCTGGCTGGCGATGACCGGACGATCTTGACTTACACCTACCGCCTGCCGCGCACCTACCTCCGGACGGGCGGATGCCCGGCCAGGTTCTATGAGGTGCGGCTTACCGCGGCCGGGCGGCCTGGGCCGCTGATCCCGCTGAACCTGGGCCTGCCCCGCTGGGTCAGCCCTGTGTCGGTCGCGCTGACCCCCGATGGCAGCCTGGCCGCGGCAGTGGTCGGATCCGGGCAGCGGTGGCGGATCGTGGTGTTCTCCACATCGACCGGCAGGAGCCGGGTGTGGGACTGGCACGGACCACTGCCCCAGTACCTGGGCTGGTCTGGCGATCATGCCATCGACTTCGCAGTCAGCACCATGACCGGCACCGGACCGAGCTGGCAGAAGCTATCCGCGGCGAGCCTGTACCGGCTCACGATCGGCACTAGGGCGCCGGCGCGCCGTGCGAACCCGTTCCGCGTCCTGCTCGCCCGGTTCGCCTTGCCCGGCAGCCTCGCCCGCTACTCGCCGTGGCGGATCGCCGACCTGACCATCACCGCGAACGGCCGGACCGCGTTCGCCGCGATCGGGGCGCTGACAGACCACCGGCAGACGCTGGTCGACGCAGTGCTGCGGCTGTCGGCAGTCACCGGCAAGCCGTCCGCTGTCCTCATCAAGCCCACGGTCAGCTCGGCTGTCGGTAACAACGGGCCCCCGTTCTGCGACGTGCTGTGGACCGACGGGTCCGGCACTCACCTGCTTGCCGCGTGCGGGCCGACGGCGGGCAGGATCGACGACGGCAAGTTCACCGCGGTAGCGCGAGCCCAGGGCCTGGTACCCGATAGCTACGTCACCTCGCCGATCATGTGGTAGCTGGTTCCGCGGCACAGTCCCGGGTGCCCGTCGCGTAGTTACATCGGAGTCACACGATGTCGGACTTGCATATAATTGGCATATGCGGGAGGATCCGGATCCGTATCTGACAGCCTGGTCGCGGCTCGGCGCTGGCGAGCTATCGCCTTACGTGGCCGGGCAGGTAGGCCAGGCCGTGCTCGGCCGGCTAGCCGGGCGCGCGCATCCGCACCTCGACCAGCACATCGCGGCGGTCAGGGAGGCCATCGCCACCGAACTCGGGCGTCAGCGTAAGGAACCCGCGCAGGCACTGGCGTTCCTGGTCAGGTACGCCACAGGCTTCGTGGACGCCGCGGCCAAAGGTGGCTGGCGCCCCTCGCCGATCGGCGACGTGATCGACTGGGAATCGATGCGCCTGGCTGCCGTCTGCCAGCTGATGAACGAACTTGCCCCGCGTGCCGCCGACTCCGAAGACAGCCGCACGGACTAGCGACCCAACCCTCAGTTGCCGCCCTCGCGGCTCACCCGGGCCCGGGTCCTGGCGCGCTCCTTGGCGTCGAGCACGGTCTTGCGGAGCCGGATCGCGGTCGGTGTCACCTCGGCGCACTCGTCGTCGGCGCAGAACTCAAGCGCCTGCTCCAGGCTCAGCACCCGCGGCGGGATCAGCCTCTCCAGTTCCTCACCAGTCGACTGGCGCATGTTGGTCAGCTTCTTCTCGCGCGCGATGTTGACGTCCATGTCGTCCGAACGCGAGTTCTCGCCCACGATCATGCCCTCGTAGACCTCTGTCCCCGGCTCGATGAACAGGGTCCCGCGCTCCTGCAGCGAGAACATCGCGTACGCGGTGGCCGCGCCTGTCCGG
>JASHXW010000493.1 GCA_030043395.1 Streptosporangiaceae bacterium | reverse complement strand
TGGGTGGTGTCGACCACGAGCGTGGTGGTCTCGCCCTCAGCGATCGCGGTGCGCGGGTCCATCCGGCCGACGATCGTGGCCAGTGACCGGACGTCGTCCCCTGACCCGTTCCCGAGGTGGGCGGCCGAACCCACCGAAGCGTGCACGTGCACCTCGGAGCCGAGCTCCTCGCGCAGGCGGATCGGGACCTCGATGGCGGCCAGCGTGGCACCCTCGCGCGCCAGCGCGGCATCGTGCAGGTGCTCGGGCCTGATGCCGAGCACGATGTCACCGCCGATGTACTTGTCCAGGCCAGGATGCTCGGCTACTACCTCGGCCGGTACCGGCAGCCGGTGCGTCCCGAACACCACGACAGGCCCTCCAGCCAGCCCGTCTCCGGCCGCCAGCGCACTGGCACCAGCCTGCCCGTTAGCCCCAGCCGCGCCGCTGCGCTCCAGCTTCGCGTCGATGAGGTTCATCGGGGGTGACCCGATGAACCCGGCCACGAACAGGTTCGCCGGCCGGCTGTACAGCTCCTGCGGCGCGGCGGCCTGCTGCAGGACTCCACCGGAGATCACCGCCACCCTGGTGCCCAGGGTCATCGCCTCGGTCTGGTCGTGCGTGACGTAGATCGTCGTCGTGCCGAGCGAGCGCTGAAGCTGGCCGATCTCCGCGCGCATCTGTACCCGGAGCTTGGCGTCCAGGTTGGACAGCGGCTCGTCCATCAGGAACGCGCGCGGCTGGCGGACGATCGCGCGGCCCATCGCGACTCGCTGGCGCTGGCCGCCGGAGAGCTGCCTTGGCTTGCGCTGCAGGTACGGCTCGAGCTCCAGGATTCTCGCAGCTTCGGCGACCCGCCGCGCGACCTCAGCCTTACTGAACTTGCGGTTGTACTTCAGGCTGAACGCCATGTTGTCGTAGACGCTCAGGTGCGGGTACAGCGCGTAGCTCTGGAACACCATGGCGATGTCGCGGTGCCGTGGCTCCACGTCGTTGACCGGGTTGCCGTCGATGCTGATCGTCCCGGAGGTGACTTCCTCAAGGCCAGCCACCATGCGCAAGGCGGTTGTCTTGCCGCAGCCTGACGGGCCGACCAGGACGAGCAGCTCGCCGTCGCCGACCGCGAGGTCCAGTGAGCTGACCGCGGTCGTGCCATCGGGGAACTGCTTGGTGACCGACTCGAGTTCGATGCGCGCCACGCGCCTGCTCCTTACTTGCCCATGCCGAGGGTCAGGCCCTTGACCAGGTAACGCTGGAAGATCAGGTAGACGATGATGGCCGGGATCGCGCTGACCAGCGAGCCGGCCATCAGCGCCGGGATGCTGGTCGTGCGCCCTGAGGAGAGCACGGCCAGCCCGACCGTGATCGTTCGCTGGCCGGTTGGCAGGAACAACAGCCCGACCAGCAGGTCGTCCCAGATCTGGATGAACTGAAGCACGGTGACTGTCGCGATCGCCGGCAGCGAGAGCGGGATCGCGATCCGCAGGAACGTCCGCTCGTAGCCGAGCCCGTCGATGACGGCGGCCTCGATCAGCTCGTTGGAGATGCCGCGGTAGTACGTCGCCATCAGGAACGTGGCGAACGGTGTGCCGAGCGCCGCGTAGACGAGCACCGCGCCTGTATAGGAATCAGTCAGGCCAAGCTTCGCCAGGTTGACGTACTCCGGGATGATGATCGACTGCAGCGGAACCATCAGTGCTGAGACCACGAGCAGGAAGATCGTCCCGCTGCCCCGGTAGCGGAGCTTGGCGAACGCGAAGCCGGCCGTGGTCGACACGATCAGGATGATCGAGATCGAGGCGGCGCAGACCAGCGTCGAGTTGAGCAGCTGGCTGGCGACGGGAAGGTTCGCGAAAAGCCCGTGCCAGCCGGCGAGCGAGTGCCCGCTCTGCCGGTCGAACTGCGTTCCGCTGCGGAACGCGTTGTCGATCATGTACCAGAAGGGGTAGAGCATCACGACGGCGACGACGACCATCAGGGCGAACAAAGCCCAGGTCGATATCTTGCGCTTGCGCAGAATGCCCCGCCAGCCTGATCGCCGTGGCGCCGTCGTGGCCGGTCCCGCGCCGCCGGCCTGCGAGGCCGGCGAGAGTGCCGTCCCCGGTGCTGCTGGGGTGACCGCCATCTGCTACCAGCCTTCCCCGTCGTCCGGCTTGATCAGGCGCAGCTGGACCAGGCCCACGAATGCCATGATCACGAACAGGATGATCCCGTACAGGGCGCCGGTGCCGAACTGTACCTGCTGGAAGCCTGACTGGTAGACGAAGAACTCCAGCGTCGTGGTGCCGAACCCGGGCCCGCCATTGGTCATCACGAAGATCAGGCTGAACAGCGCGGAGAAGGCGCTGATTACCGTGATCACGAACGCGAACTGGATGAACCTGGTCAGCATCGGCATCTCGACCCGGAAGAAGATCTGCCAGCGCGTCAGCCCGTCGACCTTGGCGGCCTCGATCAGCGTCGGGTCGAGGGTGGCCATGCCGGTCAGGAAGATGATCGTGTTCGTGCCGACCATCGACCAGATGAAGGTGATCGCCAGCGCCGCGAGCGCGCTGTGCTCGCCGACGAGCATGTTGGTCGCCTGGGAGCCGAAGCCGACGTGGCTGAGCAGCTGGTTGAGCGCCCCGGTGGAGGCGAAGAACCGCAGCGCGAACATGCCGATCACGACCCAGGAGATCGCGGTCGGCAGGAAGTACACCGAGCGGAAGAAACGCCAGCCCCTGACGTGCTCATTCAGCAGCACCGCGATCGCCAGCGGGATGCCGATCGCGAACGGCACGGCGATGAGCAGCAGGGCGTTGTTCTCAAGCACCCGCCAGAAGATCGGGTCGGTGAACGCCGAGGAGTAGGTGCTCGGCCCGATCCAGGTCGAGGTCAGCCCGTTCCACTGCGTCATCGAGTAATAGATGGCCTGCCCGATCGGTACCGCGAGCAGGGCGACGACAAGCGCCAGAGCCGGAAGGCACAGCAGGATGCCGGCTCGCCTGCGCCGCCTGGCGAGCCGGCCGCGCGTGCCCGCCGGGCCGGCCAGCCTGCGAGGCT
>JASHXW010000492.1 GCA_030043395.1 Streptosporangiaceae bacterium | reverse complement strand
CAGTCCCAGAGCCCTCATCCCCGGAGCCGCCCGTCCCGGAGTCGCCAGTCCCAGTGCCGCCTCTCCCCTGGCCGCCGGTCTGCGGGCCGTCCACGCCCGAGCGCGCGCTGGCCGAGCGCCGCCTTATCGGCTCCCATTCGCGGCCCAGCGTTCCCTGGGCGGCGCGCATTGAGAGGCTGCCGCCACCACGACCGCGCAGAATGTGCGCGATCCCGACCGCCACGAGCGCGCCGATCAGCGGTCCAGCGAGGTAGGCCCACCACGACGTCCAATGACCAAGCACCAGAGCCGGACCGAGAGACCTGGCGGGATTCATCGACGCCCCGCTAACCGGTGCTCCGATCAGCCCGGCGAGAGCAATGTAGCTGCCGACGCCGATCGCGGCCATCGCGCCTATCTGCTGCGCTCCTGACGCGGTGCCGAGTATCACGCTGACCAGGCCGAGGGTGAGCAGCGCCTCCCAGGTCATCGCGGTCAGCGTCGAGATGCCGTGACCCGGCAAGGTCAGGCCCGCCGTGCCTTGCTTGCCTACCAGGCCGATCAGCACGCCGGTCGCTGCCGCAGCTCCGGCGAACTGGGCGAGGATATACAGCGGCACCCGCCGCGCCGGGAAATCCATTCGGAGCGTGAACGCGATCGTCACCGCCGGGTTGAGGTGAGCGCCGGACACCGCTCCCATGAACAGGATGATCGCGAGGACCATCAGGCCGGGCGCTATCACCAGCGCAGCTGAACTGATCGCGTGCCCGCCGAACCTGGCATTGACCATCGGACCGCCGACGGCCACGAACACCAGCAGGAAGGTGCCGAAGAACTCGGCGAAGAGCCGCCGCCACTCGTATGCGTCGTCGAAGAAGTCGAACTGCCTGGCGAGCGCGTTCGGGCGGCCGAGGGATCGCAGGCCGATGAAGTCCCGCGCAAGCGGGGCATCGATGCGCGGCTCGGTCACGGCTAGGCCATCCCGTCCAGGATGCTGACGACGAGGTCCATCGGCGTGTGCGGGTGCAGGAACGCGAACCTCGCAACGGGCTGCCCCTCCCATGACGACGGTGGCATGAACGCGACCTGATCGTCGAGCAGCGCCCGGGCCCAGCGGTCGTAGTCCGGCCCGGCCCAGCCGCGCCTGCGGAACAGCACCACCGACAGGTCCGGTGGCCTGATCAGCTCCAGGTAATCCCGGCCAGAGATCTCGTCCGCCGCCTGCCGCGCAAGCGTCAGTGCCGTCTCGATCGCCTCGCCGTAGGCACGCGTGCCGTACACGCTGAGGGAGAACCACAGCGGCAGCCCGCGGGCCCGGCGGGTCAGGTGGTAGGCGTAGTCGGTAGGGTTCCACTCCCCCGGTGTCTCGTGGATGACGTCCAGGTACGAAGCGTGCTGCGCGTGGACAGAGCGGGCCAGCGCCGGGTCGCGGTAGATAAGCGCAGCGCAGTCGAAGGGCGCAAACAACCACTTGTGCGGATCGATCACCAGCGAGTCCGCCCGCTCGATTCCGGCGAACCGGTGCCGCACGCTCGGTGCCAGCAAGCCGGCCCCGCCGTACGCACCGTCCACGTGCAGCCAGGCCCCGAGCCGCTCGGCCACGTCGGCCAGGCCAGCTATGTCCTCGATGATGCCCGCGTTCGTCGTGCCCGCCGTCGCGACCACGGCAGCTATCGACTCCGGGTGGCCATCGGCCTCGACTGCTTCCTGCGCTGTCTGCCCGGTCAGCCGGTGGTCGGCGCCGCTGACCACGAGCGCGTCCATCTCGAGCAGCCGCAGCGCGCTGGCGATGGAGGAGTGCGACTCCCCGCTTACCAGCGCGCGCCAGCGCCGCCCCGGATCACCGGGAGTGCGCCGCTTGGCCATCTCGCGCGCCACGGCCAGCGCCGACAAATTGCCTGCCGAGCCGCCGCTGACGAAGCACCCGCCAGCCTGCTCGTCCAGCCCGGCGAAATCGGAGAGCAGCCTGAGCACCTGGTTCTCGGCCTGGATCGCCCCGGCCGCCTCCAGCCAGGAGATGCCCTGGATGGAGGCGCAGGAGACCAGCATGTCGAACAGCAACGCGGCCTTGGTCGGCGCAGCGGGGATGAACCCGAGGAAACGCGGGCTGTCGGCCGAGATAACGGCGGGCGCGATCGTCGCGGCGTAGGTGCCGAGCACCTGGTCAGGATCGTGCCCTTCCTCGCCGAGCAGCCCGGCAAGAAAGGCCTCCAGCTCGGCCGGATCGCGGGCCCCCTCGTCGAGCGGAACCGGGTCGAGCCTGAGCCTGTTCTCCGCATAGGCGAGAACAGAGCGGATCATCTGCTCTGTGACCCTGTCGACGCCGTGCACAGGCGGAAACCTAGATCATCGTCATCCGGCCAGGCAACCCGGCCCACCGCCAGGTGCGCCTGATGGCGCGGCGCGCACTCCCCGGCAGGCTTCAGCCGCCCGCCACGGGGCCGCCGCTGCAGCCGCCCGCCACCCGCCCGTCGCTTCAGCCGCCCGCTAGCGGCTGCCTGCCGGGTTCTCCCTGTGGCTGCGCGTCAGCTTCCCTGGCGCAAGCCGCGATGGCGAGCTTCGCGATCAGTGTTGCCGTGTCCATGGCGGCGCTCGGCCGACCCAGGCGCGCCGAGGCGGCGCGCATCGCGTCGAGGGCAGCGGGATTGGCGCGCAGCTCGCTCACCTGCTCGACCAGCCCGCGTATGGTCGGCGCGTAGCGGCCTGCTCCCGAGTCGGCCACGTACTGCGCGTTGCCCTGCTCTTGTCCCGGAACGTGCGTGGTCACGACCAGCGGTGCACCGCAACAGGCGGCTTCGGCGATCGTGCCGGGCCCCGCCTTCGTCACCACGACGTCGGCGCAGCGCAGCCAGTCGGCCATGTTGTCCACGAACGGCTTGACGATCAGGCGCCCGTCGCATCCCCGGCTGACCCTGATCAGGCGGCGCATGGCCGACCCGTTGCGGCCGCACAAGGCGACTACCTCGACGTCGTCGATCCGCCGGACGATCGCGGCAGCGCGACGCACGATGTGACCAGAGCCCTCGCCACCACCGGTCACCAGCACCAGGAAGCGGCCGCCGCTCAGCCCAAGAGACCGGCGCAGTTCGGCGCGCTCGTGGTCCACCAGCGGCCCGGTCGCGAAGGCCTCGCTGACCGGCAGGCCGAGGTCGGCCAGCCTGCCGGGATCGATGCCGTCTCGCTCGCAGCACGCCAGGACGGCGGCCGAGGGGACGACGATCCGGTCCACCTCGCGGTAGCGCCAGGACAGGTGCGGCGTGACCAGGTCGGTGATGACGGTGACGACAGGCGCTCCCGGAGCGCTCAGGGCCCGCGCTCGCACGGCGGGACGCGAGGTCATGGCATGGAACGACACGATGAGGACCGGCTTCTGCTCGGCCACCGCCGCGGCGACAGTGCCGTAGGAGGGCGAGAACAAAGTCCGCCGCAGGAACTCATACGACCGGGGCGTGTTGAACGTGTGCCAGAGCATGCCCCACAGGTACGGGGTGATCCGGATGCTCGGGCCGTACAGCGCGGTGAGCCAGCGCAGCCGCCGTGGCGCGGCCGGCCCGGCCAGCGGATCGTGGATGACAGGCGCGAACTGGCCGGGATACGCCCGCTCCAGAGCCTGGCTGACCGCCGTCGCGGCGCTCCTGTGCCCTCCGCCGGTATCGGATATCAGGAACAGCAGCGGCGCGGGAACGCTGGGCATCAGCGGGCCGCCAACGTCGTTCGTCATGAGCTAGACCGCTTCCTGTAGGTGCTGACCAGACAGGCGGGCGTACAAGGACTCCCAGTGCCGCAGCGTGGCGTCACGGCCGTGGTGCGCGATGAGCCGCAGGCTCTCCGCACCCATCTGGCGCCGCGTGTCCTGATCGCCGATCAGCGCATCCAGGTAGCCCGCCATCGCCGCGGCATCGCCGCTTGAGAACAGGTAGCCATTGCGGCCGTGGCTGACCAGCTCGGGCAGCGCGCAGGCCTGCGCCGCGACGATCGGCAGCCCGCTCGCCATCGCCTCCATGGTCGCCAGGCTCTGCAGCTCAGCCTGCGAGGCGATGGCAAAGATGTCGGCCATCTGGTAGAGGCCGGGAAGGTCATCCCCGGGCACGTGGCCGAGAAAGCTGACCTGGCCGCCGATGCCCAGGCTGGCCACCCTGGCCTTCAGCCTGGCGTCCTGCGGTCCGGAGCCGACGAGTACCAGATGGGCAGGCAGGCTGAGCCGTGCCGTGGCGTCGAGCAGGACGTCCAGGCACTTCTCCCCGCTCAGCCGCCCGACTGACAAGATGACCGGCGAGGTGCCGCTCAGCCCGTACCGCTCGCGCAGCGAGTTGTCGGCGGCTGGCGAGTACACCGTGGTGTCCACGCCATTGGAGACGACGTCGCCGGGCACGCGCAGCCCGT
>JASHXW010000491.1 GCA_030043395.1 Streptosporangiaceae bacterium | reverse complement strand
TTCCTGGCTCGCAGGTTGATCCGCAGCGCGCGGACGATCTGCGGCTCGTCGTCGACCACGAGCACCCTGGTCACGAGATCACCTGGCCGACGCCGGGCTCGGTGCGCTCGCCAGGCAGCGTTCTCGCGCTGCCTGGCACCGCGGGCAAGGACAGCAGCATCGTCAGGCCGCCACCAGGCGTCTCCTCGGGCTCGAGCGTGCCGCCCATCGCCTCGGTCAGCCCGCGAGACAGCGCCAGGCCAAGCCCGATCCCGGTCGTGTTGTCGGTGTCGCCGAGCCGCTGGAACGGCACGAACATCCGGCTGGCCTCGGCCGGGGGGATGCCAGGTCCGCGGTCGATGATCCGCAGCTCGATCCGCTCGCCGAGTGAGCTGGCGGTCAGCAGCGGCGGTGAGCCTGACGGCGAGTAGCGGATGGCATTCGACGCGAGGTTGGAGATCACCCGCTCGGCGATCGCCGGGTCGGCGAGAACTTCGGGCAGGTCGGCGGGGACTTCGACGAGCACTGACTTGCCGTCGTTACCCAGGTCGTCCAGCGAGCGGGCGATGATCTCGCCGAGGTCGGCGGCCCTGGGGAACACCGACATCGCACCTGCCTGCAGCCGGCTCATGTCGAGCAGGTTCTCGACCAGGCGAGCGAGCTTGTCCAGGGATTCGTCGGCGGTGGCGAGCAACTCCTCGTAGTCCTCTTCGTCCCACTGCACGTCGTCCGAGCGCAGGCTGGTGACGGCTGCCTTGGCCGATGCCAGCGGCGTGCGCAGGTCGTGGCTGACGGCCGCGAGCAGCGCCGCGCGCATCCGGTCAGCCTCGGCGATCGGCCTGGCGGCCTCGGCTGCCGCGCTGAGCCGCTGCTGCTCGAGTGCCGCTGCGGCGTAGTTGCCGAACGCGCCGAGTACCCGGCGGTCAGTCGCCGGGATCGCCCGGCCGCGCGCGGCCAGGGACAGGTTGTCGCCGATTGGCTGAGCCACGTCGGCGTCCTCGGGCTTGCTCAGCTCGGCGTCTCCGGCTCGCGCGACGACGTGCCAGCTGGGCAGCGCGGCGCCGTCCGGCCCTGCGTCGCGCTCGAGCAGCGTGACCGTGTCCATGCCGAACGCCTCACGTACCCGGTCCATCACGGCTTGCAACGGCCGCTCCCCGCGCAGGATGCTGCCCGCGGTCGTGGCCAGCAGTTCGGACTCGGCTCGCGCCCGAGCTGCCTGCTTGGTGCGCCTGGCGGCATCGTCCACGACCAGGCTGACGACCACAGCCACGATGACGAACACGACCAGTGCCAGGGCGTTGTTCGCCTCGGAGATGTTGAACGTGTAGAGCGGCGGCGTGAAGTAGTAGTTCAGGAACAGCGAGCCGATGACCGCGGCCAGGACGGCCGGGATGAGGCCACCGATCAGGGACACGGCGAGCACGCCGATCAGGAAGGCGAGCATCTCGCTGGTCAGGTTCAGGTGGTGCCGCAGGTTGGCCAGGATCAGGGTGATCAGCGGCGGCAGCAGAACGGCAAGGGCGTAGCCAGCTACCTTCCGCGGCAGTGACACCCCGCCGCGCTGCGACGGCAGCCGGCGGCCGCGGCCCATCTGCGAGTGCGTGACGATGTGCACGTCGATGTCGCCCGAGTCGCGGATCGTGCGCAGGCTGACGCCTGGGCCGGTCAGCAGGGCGGAGAGCCAGCTCCGGCGGCTTGCGCCGAGCACGAGCTGGGTCGCGTTCTCGGCCCTGGCGAATGCCAGTAGCGCCTCGGACACGTCGTCGCCGACGACCTGATGGTAGGTGCCGCCGAGCGACTCGGTGAGCCGCCGCTGGGCGGCGAGGGCCGAGGGATCGGCGCCCGTCAGGCCGTCGGACCTGGTGACGTAGACCGCGAGCAAGTCACCTCCCGCCGACCTCGCGGCGATCCTGGCGGCCCGGCGGATCAGGGTCTCGCCCTCGGGTCCTCCGGTCAGCGCGACGACGACGCGCTCCCTGGCCTCCCAGGTCGTGTGGATGTCGTGCGCTTCGCGGTAACGCTGCAGGCCCTCGTCGACCTTGTCGGCGAGCCAGAGCAGGGCCAGCTCGCGCAGCGCCGTCAGGTTGCCAGTCCGGAAGTAGTTGTTCAGGGCCGCGTCGATCTTCTCGGCCGGGTAGACGTTGCCATGCGCCATCCGGCGGCGTAGCGCCTCCGGCGTCATGTCGACGAGCTCGACCTGGTCGGCCGCCCGGACGACGGCGTCGGGAACGGTCTCGCGCTGGGGCACGCCGGTGATCTTGAAGACCACGTCGTTCAGCGACTCGAGGTGCTGGATGTTGACGGTGGTGATGACGTCGATGCCGGCGTTCAGCAGCTCTTGCACGTCCTGCCAGCGCTTCTCGTTGCGCGACCCGGGGACGTTGGTGTGCGCGAGCTCGTCCACCAGGGCGATCTGCGGGTGCCTGGCAAGGACGGCGTCGACGTCCATCTCCTCGAACGTCGTATCCCGGTAGCTGATCCGCTCCCTCGGCATGACTGGCAGGCCAAGCAACTGCTCGGTGGTTCGGCGCCGGCCGTGCGTCTCGACGAAGGCGACTACGACGTCGGCACCGCGTGACAACCGCCGGTGACCCTCGCCGAGCATCGCGAAAGTCTTGCCGACCCCGGCCGCGGCGCCGAGGTAGATCCGCAGCTGGCCGCGCCGCGTCTGCTGGCTCGGTGTATCGCTCATGTCCCTGCTCAGGTTACGGGGTACTTCTCGTCCAAAGCGATGTTGAGCAGCAGCACGTTGACCACGGGCTCGCCGAGGAAGCCGAGCGTGCGCCCGGTCGTGTACTTAGCCACCAGCGCCCTGATCGCCGCCGGGCTGACGTGCCTGGCTGCCGCTACCCGGTCGACCTGGATGGCCGCGTTCTGCGGAGTGATGTCAGGGTCGAGGCCCGATCCTGACGCGGTCACCGCGTCGGCCGGGATCTTGCTAATCGGCACGTGGTCGAACGCGGAGATCTGCTTCTGGCGCTGCTTGATCACCTTCACCAGCTCAGGGTTGTCAGGGCCGAGGTTGGACGCCGATGAGTACCTCGGGTCGCAGCCGTAGTCGTCCTTGGCGCCAGCCAGGATCGCGTACGACGGCCGCGGCTGGAAGTACTGCGGCAGCGGGGCGCCCTTGGCAGTCACGAACTCCTGGCAGAGCAGGGAAGAACCGACGATCCGGCCGTGGTAGCTGACCAGGGAGCCGTTCGCCTGCTTGTTGAAGGCGCCCTGCGCGATGGCCCAGACCACCAGGGGGTAGGCGATCCCGCAGATCACCGTGAAGATCAGCAGCGCGCGCAGCCCTGCGAAGAGCTGCCGGATAACGCCAGGAAGATGGCTCATGTCAGATCACCGGAGTCCTGGGATGTACTGGATGATGAGGTCGATTGCCTTGATCCCGATGAACGGGATGATGAGTCCGCCGACGCCGTAG
>JASHXW010000490.1 GCA_030043395.1 Streptosporangiaceae bacterium | reverse complement strand
CACGGCAGGTCGCCTGGCAGGTCAGTCACCAGCACATGCTTGTCTGAGAGCGGCCGGAACAGGGTCGCCGCCTCCCGCAGCACCTTCGCGAGGTCGAACGGGGCATCGCTCACGGACAGCCTGTTGGCGCCCGCGCGTGACCCGAGCAGCATCTGGTCCACCAGCCTGGCGAGGGACTCGGCCCGCTCGGCGATCGTCCGGACTGCACTGCGCCTGTCAGTATCTGGCAGCTTGTCCCAGCGGCTGGCTAGCGTGCTCGCGAAGCCCTGGACGACTGTGATCGGCGTCCGCAACTCATGACTTGCCGTGGCCAGGAACAGGTCCTTGGCCTCCTCGAGCTCCTTAGCTGCCGTGACGTCGCGGAAGTCGATCACCTGCTCGTCGCGACCGTCGAGCACTGTCCGGAGCACGCCGATCCAGCGGTCGTTCGGCAGCTGCCACGTCAGCGTGCCACCAGGCTCGGGGAGCGGGAACGGCGGTGGCCTGCCAATCACCTGGGCGGACGAGACCCCGGTCAGCGCGTGCGCAGCCTGGTTCCACTGCCGGACCAGGCCGCCGACGTCGAGCACGGCGATCCCGTCGGCGCTGCCGTCGATGACGGCGCGCTCGTGCGCGCGCTGCCTGACCACTTCGGCAAACGCTGTCGCATTGGACAGTGCCACGCTTGCATGGCCGGCCAGCAACTCGAGCAGCTCGATATCGACGTGGTCCACCTTGCGCCTGCTGTACAAGGCGTACAGGGCCCCGTAGGGCCGGCCCGCGACGTACGACAGGCTCAGCGTGATCGTGTGCAGCCCGGCGAGCGCTGACCAGACGAGGTCGTCGAACCTGCCGCCCTCGCCGGTGCGCAGCAGGACGCTCTTGCCCGAGTGCATGAGCTCATCGAGCAGGCTGCCCGGCAGGTCGGCGGCCCGGCCGCGAAGTTCAGCCGGCAACCCGTCCACGGACACCAGCCGCAGCCGGTCACCCTCGATCAGCACGAACCCGCCTGCGTCCGCCCTGGTGAGCTCGCGCAGGCTGGCCGCGATCCGGTCGAGGATGGCCTCGAGGTCAAGCTCGGCGTTCATGTCGGCGACGACGTCGCCGAGCCTGCGGACGACCCGCGCCCGCTCGGCCATGTAGTGGCGGACCGCGCTGTCGTCGCCGCTGCGATGGCAGACGATGATCCAGCCCAGCCACTCGCCTGCGGCGTCAGTGAGGCTGCTGACCTCGGTCCGGACGTCGAGCACCTCACCGGACCGCGAGAGCCGCCGGGATGCTAGCGAGACATGACCACCGCTCGCCACCCGCTCGAGCACGGCGTTGTACTCCGCTCGCAGGTCCCTGGGGATGATCGGCGGCTCCAAGCCCATGACCTCGGCCGCACTCCAGCCGAACAACCGCTCGGCCGCCGGGTTCCAGACGCACACGGCACGGTCCTTGCCTAGCGCGATGATCGGCTCGGCAGAGCACTCGATGACTGCTCGCGCGGTGGCATCGATCCGTGGCTGATCCGGCCCCGTTGCCACCGACCGCCTCAGCCACACGCACCTATCGTGGCACCGATATTGCCGAGCCGTTGCCGATGCGTTACGCCGGCGGCAGGAGCACGCCCGGGTTGAGCAGGCCCGCCGGGTCGAGCGCTGTCTTGATCGCGCGCATCGCGGACAGCTCGGCGGCCGAATGGGTCCAGCCGAGCCATCCTGTCTTGGCCCTGCCAACGCCGTGCTCGGCTGCCACGGAGCCGCCGTGGGCCGCCGCGAGCCTGGCAACGGCTTCATCGACGCTGACGTCGGCCGGGTCCGGACCGATGACGTTCACATGCAGGTTCCCAACACCGATATGCCCGAACACGGTCACGATCGGCTCGCCCGCCCCCGCAGGCGAATCGTCCCGGAACCCGGACCTGGCCGCCGCGTCGTTCGCGCGGGGGCCAACCACCGCCCGCACCACCTGGTCGAGCTCGGCCCGGAACCCGGCCAGCTCACCGGCCGGGATCGCCACGTCGACCTTGTGCGCTATGCCGACCGTCGCGATCGCCTCGGTCGCCCGCTCCCGGTAGGCCCACAGGGCGGCTCGCCCGCGCGAGTCCTGTGCGATCGCGGTGTCCGCGGGCAGGTCGACGGGACCCAGCCTTTGCGGGTCGAAGGAGCCGGCTTCCGATCCTGGGTCGGCAGGCAGTTCGGCTAGCAGGTACCCCTGGTGGACCTCCTCCAGCGGCTGCGCCAGCCCGGTGGCACGGCAGACCAGCTCCACGGCGGGCCCATCCAGGTACTCGGCGGCCAGCAGGCCGGGAACCTGCGCGCGGAGGCTGGCGTACAGCTCGGCGGCCTGGCCGATCCCGCTAAGGCCGGCAAGCAGCACCGCGCCCGGCGGCTCGGCTGGCCTGAGCAGCAGCCGCGCCGCCGTGATCACCGCCAGCGTTCCCTCGCTCCCGGTCAGCAGATGCGCGAGGTCGTATCCAGCGCTTCCAGCGATCAGCCCAGACAGGTCGCTGATCAGGCTGCCATCGGCCAGCACGGCGGTGACCCCGGCGACCTGCGCCCTGGTGGGGCCGTACCTGACCGTGCGGATGCCGCCCGCGTTGGTCGCGATCGTGCCGCCCACCGTGGCCGAGTCCCGAGATGCCAGGTCCACTCCGTAGGCCAGGCCCGACCGGGCCACGTGGGTGCTGAGCCTGCTGATCGTGACCCCGGCGCCCGCGGTAACCTGCGCGGCCGTCACGTCGACGGCCTCCAGGGCGTCCAGACGGCGCAGTGACACGATGACCGCAGCGCCATCGGGCGATCCCGGCTCAGAGCCCGCCTCCTTGACGGGCGGCGGGACCGAGCCGCCGACCAGGCCGGTGTTCCCGCCCTGCGGGACAACCGGCCTGCCCTGCGCAGCGCAGGCGCCGAGCACCGCGGCGACTTCACCCGCTGATCCTGGGCGGACGACGCAGCTCGCGGCGCCTTCATAGCGCCGGGTCCAGTCGGTCGCGTAGCCTGCGACCACGTCTTGCTCGGTAAGTACATGAGCGGACCCGACGATGGCGGTGAGCTCGGCGATGAGTCCGCGCA
>JASHXW010000489.1 GCA_030043395.1 Streptosporangiaceae bacterium | reverse complement strand
GCGCTGCAGCCGGCCAGCGCCCCGCGGCCGCCACTGCCCGCCCGGGTGCGGCGTCAGGTGGCCGGTCAGGCAGGAACCAGTTGCCAACGAGAGTCCCGGCGAGCCGTCACCGGCCGGGCCAGGGGCGTGACGGCGGCGGGCCCCCGGCCCACCCAGGGCAGTCGTTCCTTGACCTGCCCGCTGAGCTGGCGGCTGACTCCGCCAGGCCGGGATCGTCGGGCCTGTCGGCCAAGCTGCTGGCTCTCGCCAGGATGATCCAGATCGGCTCAGCGCGCAGTGGCAGGGACGGCTTCAGCAAGAAACTGCTCGCCGAGGCCGAGGACGTGCTGGGCAGGGCTGGCGAGCGGATGCGGCTCTCCTCGAGCCATACGGTGGTCGTCCTGGCGGGAGGAACGGGGAGCGGCAAGTCGTCCCTGTTCAACCGTCTTGCCGGAGCTGCCTTCTCCACAGTTGGCGTGACCAGGCCCGTGACGACGGACGTCCATGCCTGCATCTGGGGCGCGACCGGCTCGGGCGCGCTGCTCGACTGGCTCGGCGTTCCCGGCCGGTACCGATACTCCCGGGCCAGCGCCTTGGACCGGGGCGAGCAGGACCTGTCCGGCCTGGTGCTGCTCGACCTGCCCGACCACGACTCCGTGCTTGGTCACGCGGGCGACGTCGTTGACAAGCTCGTCAACCTGGCCGACGTGATGGTCTGGGTGCTGGACCCGCAGAAGTACGCCGACGCCGCGGTCCACCGCCGGTTCCTGGTGCCTATGTCTGGCCACTCCGAGGTCCTCGCCGTAGTGCTGAACCAGTCTGACCTGCTGGAACAGGCGATGATCGACGACTGCGTGGCCGACCTGCGCCGGCTGCTTGACTCGGAGAACCTGCCCGACGTGCCCATCCTGGTCACGTCGGCCGTGACCGGGGCCGGCCTGGACGAGCTGCGGAAGCTACTGCTCGATGCCGTGGCCGCACGTCATGCGGCGATGCTGCGGATCTCCGCTGACGTGGATCGCCTGGTTACCAGGTTCGCTCCCTATGCCGGAGACCTTTCTGAGCCCGTCGGCGGGATCGCACCTGACAGCGGCGACCAGCTGGCCGGAAAGTTCGCCGCAGCGGCCGGGGTCGGCGCCGTCGGAGACTCGCTGACCAGCGCAAGTGAGCTGCGGGCGGCGGACTTCGTTGGCTGGCCGGTCGCGTGGGCCGCGCAGCGCCTTGCAGGTCGCGACCCCATGCGCAAGGTCAAGCTGGGCAATCTCTGGAACGAGTTGCGCTCGATCTCCGCAGGTCCGGCCGGAGCCCAGCAGGCGGAAATCGATAACGCGCTGACCGAGTTCGGCGACCAGCTGGCTGAACCGCTGGCCAAGCCGTGGTCCCATACGGTCAGGTCGGCAGTCCGGTCCCGGGCGCAGGACATCCCGGCCGCCGTCGGGTCGGCGATCGGCGAGGCGTTGCCAGCCGAGGGCAGCGTTGCCTGGTGGTGGCGCCTGGCTGGCGTTTGGCAGGGACTGCTGATGGGTGCGGTTGTCGTCGCCGTCATCTGGATGCTGCTGATCGTGGTGTTCGGTGTCTTCAGCGTCGGCACGGGCATCCCTGGCGCGTTCACCGACATCGGTGCGTTGCCGTGGATCGGCGGCAGCGCCGTGCTGGCGCTCGGCCTCGGCGCGGCGACCGCGTGGACGAGCATGTCCCAGGTGCGGAAGGCAGCCGAGCGAAGCAACGCGGCGATCGTGGACGACATGCGCCAGCGGATCGAGACCGTTGCCAGCGAGACGGTAGTGATCCCGGCAAGCCAGGAGCTGTCCGAGCTCGGGCGTTACCGGGAAGAACTGCGCATCGCACAGGGCAGCAAAGCCGAGGAGGACTCGGATTCGGCCAGCGAGCTAGACGCCACGGCCACTGAAGAGGGACAGGACTCGCCGGACGAGCCGGAAGCGATCGCCGAGCAGGCCGGGGAGTCCTAGCGTCCGGCCAGGCTCGCGGTCCGACCTGCCGTCCTGGTTCCATTCCTTCCACAGGGCTGGCGTGCGCCAGGCAGGTTTTCCACAGCGCGATGCGCGCTAGTCGCGTCGGCTCACTTCAAGCGCGATCGTAAGTCCCGCAGACCAGGCGGCAGCTGCACGCCTGGCGCGGCGGTCCCAGCGCGAGAGGCGTGCTGCCGCCGCGCACCTGGAGGAGGATCGCGATGCTGAATGGGGCGCAGATCACCATCACCGGCTACGTGGCTACCCAGCCGGTCACGAAGCTACTGGGAAGCGGCAAGAAGACGGTCACGATGCGCGTCGGGTGGACTCCGCGCTGGCAGGACCGGGTTACCGGCGAGTGGATTGACGGCACCACCTCCTATGTCACGGTGAACTGCTGGCGCAAGCTGGCCGACAACGTCGGCATCTGCGTCCGCAAGGGCGAGCCGGTCGTGATCGTGGGACGGGTATCGGTGCGGCCGTTTGAGAAGGACGGCGTGCGCCGGATCGCGGTCGACGTGGATGCGGACCTAGTCGGCCACGACCTGAACCGAGGGGTCGCCTCGTTCCAGCGGGTCAGGCCCAGGACGGGCATGACGGCGTCCGAGTTCGCGGCGCTCAGCGAGGACGCCGAGCACGCAAGCACGAACGGCGGGCCGCTCGCAGGCAGGCCAGACGACCTGCATGATGGCGCGGTGACCGGCGAAGACACCCCGACCTGGGGCAGATCGGGCGAGGCGGGCATCCCGCTGCCCGAGGAGCCCGACGAGGACTTCTTCGACGAATCGGAGTCGGCCGAGCCGACCACCCTGCCTGAAGCCGTCGCAACGCCGTTCTAGCTACGACGTTCAGGTCGCGTCGTGCGAACCGCTTGCATGCTGGCCATACCCTTAGCACATGCCCGAGTTCATCTACCAGATGCAGGCGGTGCGCAAGGCGCACGGCGACAAGGTCATCCTCGACAACGTCACGCTGGCGTTCCTGCCGGGGGCGAAGATCGGCGTGGTCGGTCCGAACGGGACCGGCAAGTCGACTCTGCTGCGGATGATGGCGGGTGTCGAGCAGCCGTCGAATGGCGAGGCACGGCTGATGCCGGACTTCACGGTCGGGCTGCTCGACCAGGAGCCGAGGCTGGACGAGACCAAGACGGTACTTGGCAACGTCGAGGACGGCGTGGCCGAGACCAAGGCGCTGCTCGACCGCTACAACGAGATCGCCGAGCTGATGGCGACCGACTACTCCGACGAGCTGCTCGACGAGATGGGCAGGCTGCAGGAGCAGCTTGACCACAAGAACGCGTGGGACCTGGAGAGCCAGCTTGACCAGGCCATGGACGCGCTGCGCTGCCCGCCACCGGACACCGAGGTGTCGGTGCTGTCCGGCGGTGAGAAGCGCCGCGTGGCCTTGTGCCGGCTGCTGCTGTCCCAGCCTGACCTGCTGCTGCTTGACGAGCCCACGAACCACCTGGACGCAGAAAGCGTGCAGTGGCTGGAGCAGCACCTGGAGAAGTACCCGGGCACCGTCGTCGCGGTCACCCACGACAGGTACTTCCTGGACAACGTGGCCGGGTGGATCCTCGAGCTTGACCGCGGTCACGCCTACCCCTACGAGGGCAACTACTCCACTTACCTGGAGACCAAGGCAGCCCGGCTGAAGGTCGAGGGCCAGAAGGACGCCAAGCGCCGCAAGCGGCTGGAGGACGAGCTGGAATGGGTCCGGTCCAGCCCCCGCGCCCGGCAGGCAAAGAGCCGGTCCAGGCTGCAGCGGTACGAGGAGATGGCCACCGAAGCCGACCAGAACCGCAAGCTGGACTTCGAGGAGATCCAGATACCGCCAGGTCCGCGGCTGGGCACGCAGGTCGTCGATGTGGACAGCCTGACCAAGGGGTTCGGCGACCGGATGCTGTTCGAGGACCTGAGCTTCTCGCTGCCACCGAACGGCATCGTCGGAGTCATCGGCCCCAACGGGGTCGGCAAGACCACGCTGTTCAAGATGATCATCGGCGAGGAGGAGCCGGACAGCGGCACGATCAAGGTCGGCGAGACAGTGCGGATCGCCTACGTCGACCAGGCCAGGGAGCGGATCGACCCGGACAAGAACGTCTGGGAGGTGATCTCGGACGGCGAGTCCTCCATCCGTGCTGGCAAGGCGGAGATCCCGAGCCGCGCTTACGTCGCGGCGTTCGGCTTCAAGGGCGGTGACCAGCAGAAGCTGGCGGGCATCATGAGTGGTGGCGAGCGCAACCGGGTGAACCTCGCGCTGACCCTGAAGCAGGGCGGGAACCTGCTGCTGCTCGACGAGCCGACCAACGACCTGGACGTCGAGACGCTGTCGTCGCTGGAGAACGCCCTGCTCGAGTTCCCTGGCTGCGCCGTGATCACCAGCCACGACCGGTGGTTCCTTGACCGGATCGCCACTCACATCCTGGCCTGGGAAGGCGCGTCGAACTGGTTCTGGTTCGAGGGGAACTTCGAAGCGTACGAGAAGAACAAGATCGACCGGCTTGGCGCCGAGGCGGCCAGGCCGCACCGGGTGACCTACCGCAAGCTGACTCGTGGCTGACGGGCTGCCCGACCGCGCCCGGGTGGTCGTCGTCGGTGGCGGCATCATCGGCACGTCCGTCGCCTACCATCTTGCCCATCTCGGCTGGACAGACGTCCTGCTGCTCGAGCGCGACCGGCTGACCTCGGGCACGACCTGGCACGCCGCCGGGCTGATCGCGACCTTCGGCTCCACGTCGCAGACGTCGACCGAGCTGCGCCAGTACACCCGTGACCTGTACTCCAGGCTGGAAGCCGAGACCGGGCTGTCCACGGGGCTGAAGCAATGCGGGCTCATTGAACTCGCGATCGAGCCAGGACACCTCGAGGAGTACCGCCGTGTCGCGGCCTTCAACCGGCACCTCGGCGTGCAGGTACACGAGATCTCGGCCAGCGAGGTCGCCGAGATGTGGCCCCTGGCCAGGACCGACGACGTGCTGGCCGGCTTCTACATTCCTGACGACGGCCGCGTTAATCCCGTGGACGCGACCATGTCCATGGCCAAGGGCGCGCGAGCGCGTGGCGTCCGCATCATCGAGGGCGTTCCGGTAACCGGCTTCCTGACAAGTCGCGGCACCGTGACCGGAGTGCGCACGCCGCAGGGCGATGTCGAAGCCGAGTACGTGGTCAACTGCGCGGGCATGTGGGCGCGCCAGCTCGGCGAGCTGGCCGGAGTGTCCATCCCGCTGCAGGCCGCCGAGCACTACTACCTGCTG
>JASHXW010000488.1 GCA_030043395.1 Streptosporangiaceae bacterium | reverse complement strand
CCTGGCTGCGCTGGGCCGTTGCCAGGCGGCGTGTCCCGCGACGGCAGGCCGCCGGGCGGCTGGCCCTCGGCCGGCGGGCCGCTGTCTGGCGTGCCCTGAGCCGGACCGCTGGCCTGCGACGATGCGGCCGGGTCGGCGATTGCCTGACGTCGTGCACTCATCGCACGGACTCCAACGAGTAACTCGCCTGGTAGAGGTCTGCGGGCGCCGCCTCGTCGAGGGAACCCACGGCGTCGATGATCGACGTGAACCGCTGCGACTCCTCCTCGAACAGCGTCGCGATCCGCTCGTGCAAGTCCTGCCGCGCCTGAACGCCGATGTCACGCATCTGCCCCGCGCCGAACAGCGCGCTCAGCAGCTCCTGGGGCCCCCCGCCCTCGCCTTCAGTTTCCTCGGCTTCGCCCGCACCGTAACCGAGTATTCCGATTGTGAGAACGAGCGCGAGCGATTCCGGGTCAAAGGACGCAAGCCGGGAGATCGACCGCCGCGTGACATTCTCCGTCTGCACGAGATGCAGCAAATGCTCCTGCCACGCGGCCACGACCAGCGCCGCCCGGCGCTCGAATCCGTCTGAGGATCGCGCCAGCGCCTCAGCTCCGCCCTCGGGCAAGCTAGCGGCCAGGTCGCTCTGCACTCCCGGGAAGCCCCACTCGAGCTCCCCTTCCCACTTGCGCAGCGTCGAATAGTCCGTCTCCGCACCCTCCGGGGCCACCTGGACCTGGGCTGCTTCGGTCAGCAGCCCAGCGCCCGCCGGACTAGCCTGCCAACGCTCCATGGCGTCCTCGGCGCAGCGGTCGGCGGTGGACACCGCTAGCGCCTCCAGGCTCGAGCGCAGCGCCGCCTTGAGCGCTAGCGCCCTGGCCGAGATCGCGCCGTGCCGCTTGGAGCGCTGCGCGCGCTTGCCCTTGCGCAGCTCAAGCGTCCTGATCAGATCGCCTGTTCCGGCGAAATCCTGCCACCTGGCCAGAACCTCGCCGCGGAGCAGCGAGCCGCTCCTGATCGCCTCGTCGAACTCGGCGAGCCCAGCCGTATAGGCGGCGTCGGCCGCTGCCCGCAGCTCCCCCTCCAGCGCGAGCTGCTCCTGGGCCTGGCTGGCGAGGAGGTCGATCCGGTCCTTGAAGGTGTCGAGCACACCCGACATCGTCTGGGTCAAGATCGCGATACGCCGGTCGTCCAGGTGCGAGGTGTCCTGCAGCCAGAGCCTGACTGGCTCGGAGACCTCGGTCGGCAGCATGGCGTCGGAGACCGTCGTCTCCGGCACCACGAACCGCTGCACGTCCCCCAGGCCGTTCGCGTCGAGCATGGCCCCGAAGTGCGCGGTGAGCTGGCCGATCGCGGCGGGCGGGACCCGGGAAAGCACGATTCCCAGCGATGCTCCCCGGTTCCTGGCGTCCTTCAGCAGGTCCCAGACCGCCGCGTCGGCGTACCGGCGTGCTGTCGTGACGAACAGCCACAGGTCAGAAGCGTCGAGGAACTGCCTGGCAAACTGCCGGTGCGCGGCGACCACGGAGTCGATGTCCGGCGTGTCGAGCACCGCGATGCCACGCGGCATGCCCTCGCTGGTCGCCAGGACCAGCAGGCCGTCCCGGCCTGGCATCGCCAGGCCCTGCTGTCGAACGCGCGGCAGTGTCGGCAGGAAGACGTTCTCGGCGAACCACCCGACGTCCTCCGGATGGCAGGCGAGAACGGGACTGTTCGTCGTGGGACGGCGAATGCCTGTCGCGCTGACCTGCTTGCCGACGATGCTGTTCAGCAGCGTGGACTTGCCCGCTCCGGTGGATCCGACCATCGAGATCAGGATGGGCGCGCCAGACTGGCGCAGCCTGGGAAGCAAGTAGTCGTCGATCTGGCTGAGCAGCTGCTGCCGCTCAGCCCGGGCCGCTTCGATGCCAGGCGCGGCCAGCAGCAGCGGAACGCGGACGATCGGGCTGCGCAAGTCCAGCAGCGCAGCTTCCAGCTTGCGGGCGTCGACCCGGATCCCTGGCTCGGCGGCCTCGTCATCCGCAGCCGACTTCGCGCCGTGCTTCGGCTCGGCAGCTCCGTGCTTCGGCTCGGCTGCCACATGCTTCAGCTCGGCTGCCCGGTGTTTCGGCTCGGGAGCACGATGCTTAGGAGCGGCCTGCTCAGCCTGGTCCGCGGCGGGATCGCTCGCGCTCCCCCAGGGCACCGATGCGGGAGCCACTGCCTGTCCCTCTTTCATGCCTGCAGGCCTCCGCTATAGGTACTGCCGGTCGAAGACCCATCCAACCAGGTTAGTAACCGTCTACGCACATGGCCCGGTGCTGCCGCCCTAGCCGCAATCAACACAGCCACGACGTAATTGTGCGCCCAGAGCGGGGGTTACCGCCGACATTGCGCAAAAGCTGATGACGGCCTATTCGCGATAGTTGTGGTTATCTTCGGACTGACGGCGCGGGGGCGGCCGCAGGTGCGCCTGCCTGGGTGAGCAGGGCCATGCAGGCGGCAACGGCGATAGCCGGGCCACCCTTTTCCGAGGCATTGGTCAGCGCGGGTACACCGCTTGCCCTGAGGGCTTCCTTCGCCGCAACGGCGCCGACGAATCCAGCCGGAAGCCCGATCACCAGGGCTGGCCGTGCGTCGCGCGAGATGATCTCGCGGATCGCTGCCGGCTCGGTGCCGACAACCCAGACCGCGCCGGGGCCTGCCTCGCCGACCGCGAGCCGGACCGCGGCGGCGGCAAGCGTGATCCCGGCTGTCCGCGCCAGCCGGACAGTCAACGGCTCGGACGCCTTGCAGATCAGGGCACAGTCAGTGATCCCGGCGGCGACCATGGGCGAGTCGGCGATGACCGGCGCCCCGGCTCGGAGCGCGAACACCCTGGCCGCCAGCCACGGCTCGGTACAGATGAGGTCAGTCGCATAGCTGAGGTCAGCGCTCGCGCAGATGATCCGCTCGACGACGGCGCGGCTCAGCGGCGGGAACGCGGTCAGGTCGATCCTGGAGCGCACGATCGCAGTGGCCTCGTCCATGCCTGAGGCAGCAACCTGCCCCTGGGCGTACTGCCCGGCCCCGGTCCCCCAGTCCACCGTCGCCTCACATTCGTCCGCAGCGCGCGAGTCCCCGACAGAGCTTCGTTACGGCTGAACGTAGTCATGTGACTACGCTGCGCAGGCAATCAAGCATCCCACAGCCACCGCCTCCGCGCTGTGTCATCGGGTCATCACGCCCACGTGTCCGACGCATGACTTCATCCGCGCGTTGACATCGGAGCCGATGGATACACTGGCATCGCATCTGCGCGGATGGCGCAGCGTGCCGGCGGTGTGTGCAGACCGCCGAATGGCGACCGTCAGCGGCCCGTGGCGTGAGGGACACCTCATCCAGGAAGGCCATGGGCACTGCGTGATGACGGTCGTCGTTTTCAGTACTGCAGGCAGTGCTGAAGGTTTTGTGGTTCCATGACAAAGATCGAATAATCCGGCCAAACATCGCGGATAGTCTGTGGCGCGGATACTCACGCAAGGAGCGTTCATGGCGGACGGAGGCCTGTCACGGGTACTCGTGACCGGCGGATCCGGGTTCATCGGCAGGCGCGTCGTCCGCGCGCTGCTTGAGCAGGGCCATGACGTCACCTCGGCCGACAAGCACGCCTTTCCTGACCGGAGCGTGCACTCCGTGGTCGGTGACTTGTGCGACCCGGCCGTGATCACCGCGGCCGTGAGCGAGGGAACCGACGTCATCATTCACCTAGCGGCCATCACTTCGGTCCTTAAGTCCATGCAGGACCCGGCCGGCACCTACAAGCTGAACGTCGAAGCGACCGCCAACTTGCTCGAGCGCGCCAGGCTCGCTGGGGTTGGCACGTTCCTGCTCGCGTCGACTAACGCCGTCACCGGCGACGTCGGCAGCGCGACGATCACCGAGCGAATCCCGCTGCGGCCGCTGACCCCCTACGGGGCGACCAAGGCCGCCGGGGAGATGCTCCTGTCCGCGTACGTCGGCAGCTACGGCCTGAAGGGCGCCGCCCTGCGGTTCTCCAACGTCTACGGCCCGGGCATGGAGGCGAAGGACAGCTTCGTGCCCCGGCTGATGCGCGCCGCCAGGGACGGCAAGGGCGTCCAGGTCTATGGCGACGGCGACCAGCTTCGCGACCTCGTCCACGTGGACGACATCGTGGCCGGCATCGTGCTGGCCTGGCGGACCGGGCACACCGGTCCGCTGATCCTCGGCTCGGGCGAGTCCGTGACGGTGAACGACATCATCGCCGCCGCACGCGCCGTCACCGGCGCGGAAATCCCCGCCGAGCATGTACCACCGAAGCCAGGTGAGATGCCGGCCGTCATCGTCGACATCTCGGCTGCCCGAGCACTGGGCTACAAGCCTGGATACGACCTGAAGGCAGGTATCGCCACCGTGTGGCCCGAGTTCTCGGAGACATCTAAGTGACAACTCAGAGCAAGGTCGCCGCCGACCGTCCGCTCGTCGACCACGAGGCCGTGGATGCGGCCGCCATTGAGGCCTTCATCGGGCAGTACGGCGCACGGGCCACCTCCCTGCCGCCGCTGGCGATCGTCATCGCCGCCTACAACGAGCAGGGTGCGATCGGCCCGGTGGTGGACGCGCTGCCCGACTCCATCCTCGGGCTCGGCCTCGCCGCGATAGTTGTCTCGGACGGGTCAGCAGACGGGACCGCCAAGGAGGCGGACTCGGCCGGCGCTCTGGTCTGCGACGTACCGGTCAACCGGGGCCAGGGTGCCGCGCTACGCCTCGGCTACCGGCTGGCCAGGGAGGGCGGCGCGCAGTACATCGTGACGACCGACGCCGACGGCCAGTACAACTCGGCGGAGATCGCCAGCCTCCTGGAGCCGATCGTGGCGGGCCAGGCCGACTTCGTCTCGGGCTCGCGCACCCAGGGCAGCGAGGAGACCAAGGACCCGGTCCGCAAGCTCGGCGTGCGGGTCTTCGCGTTCACGTTGACGGCGCTGACCGGCCAGCGAGTCACCGACCCGTCGTTCGGCCTGCGGGCGATGCGCGCGGAAGTCACCGGGGCCGTCGACCTCAGGCAACCGCAGTACCAGGCCGCGGAGCTGCTGATCGGGGTCATCGCCCACGGCTACAAGTACGCAGAGCGCCCGGCGACCATTCACAGGCGCCAGGTCGGCGAGAGCAAGAAGGGCCACAACGCCCTTTACGGCCTGTACTTCGCCAGGGTCATCGCGGGCACCTGGTGGCGCGAGCGCCGTCGTCGCGCCCACTAACCCAGCCCGCTCTGACAGCGAAAAGCGGCCCGGCCAGACATCTGGCCGGGCCGCTTCGACGTCGTGAGCTAGCTAGCCCTGTGCTTGCCGCCGGTCTGAGCCACCGGAGGTACTGACTGGGAGTGACCAGCTTCCTTCTCCTCGGCATCCACGACCGCCACCGACGCCGCCACCGGGTCAAGGGCCTCCTCCACCGGTCCGGGGCGACCGCTAGCCGCGCCGCGGTCAGCGAAGAGCAGGTAGTGGAAGATGAGGAACCTAGCCACGAAGGTCAGGCAGTTCGCGAGCAGGTAGGTGGCACCGACGATGATGTACCACTTCGCGCTCTTGTCCGGGGCCATGTTGCTGGCGATGTGGTGGCCGAGCTTGGTCGCCAGGCCCAAGACGACCCACGCGCCGGCCGACACGATCCAGAACGGGATCGTCTCCCGCTTGATGTCGGGACGGCCCTTGCGCCGCCATGCCCAGCGGCTCAGGATGTAGCTCACCAGAGCGCCGACTGCGCCGGCCAGGACTCCGGAGGTGCCGCCGCCGAGGCCTGCCGCGCCGAACGCGAACAGCGCGATCTCGCTGGAGATCAGCGCCGCCGCGGCCACGATGATGAACCGGCCGAACTGCTCGCTGGTCCTAGTGCGGAGCCGCTTGCTCAGGGGGGCAGGAAGCCTATCGATGAGGTTCGACATTGATGTCCTAGCTGGCCGTAGACATTCAGGTCATGGGAACACGTATACAGTACGTGAAGCGGCAGCGGCCGAGGTGAGATTACGCCCAAAGGGGCCTGGCGGTTCGCGCCCCGGCCACGACACGTGTGTCCTGGCACAGGTTAGTACCCCCAGGGCGATGGTCAATACACTCATCGGCGCCCTGCGCGGGGGTGCCCGAAGCCGGCCACTGCGCCGGATGACCTGAAATCGGGGACGAGGAGAGCAGGAGCGGCAGTGAAGATCTTGGTACTCGGAGGCGACGGCTATCTCGGCTGGCCAACCGCCCTGCACCTGTCTGACGCGGGCCACGACGTCGCCGTGCTCGACAACTTCGCCCGCCGGGGCTACGACTTCGAGATGGGCGTCGAGAGCCTAGTCCCGATCGAGACGCTGCAGACCCGGATCCGCGTCTGGCACGAGCTGACCGGCCGTCAGATCGGCTGCTTTGTCGGAGACCTCACCGACGCCGACTTCACTTATCAGGTCGTTCGCGAGTTCGCCCCGGACGCGATCGTGCACTACGCCGAGCAGCGAGCCGCGCCCTACTCGATGGTCGACCGCAAGCACGCCGTCTACACCCAGGTCAACAACGTCGTGGGCACGCTGAACGTGCTGTACGCGATCGCGGAGATCAACCCGGACATCCACCTGGTCAAGCTGGGGACGATGGGCGCCTACGGCACGCCGAACATCGACATCGAGGAAGGCTGGATCGAGATCGAGCACAAGGGCCGCAAGGACCGCGTGCTCTACCCCAAGCGGCCAGGGTCGTACTACCACCTGTCCAAGGTCCACGACAGCCACAACATCGAGTTCGCGTGCCGGATCTGGGACATCAGGGCAACCGACCTGAACCAGGGTGTCGTCTACGGCCAGCAGACGCCGCAGACCGCGCGGGATGACCGGCTGGCCACCCGGTACGACTATGACGCCGTCTTCGGCACGGTGCTGAACAGGTTCGTCATCGAGTCGGTGCTGGGCAGGCCGCTGACGGTCTACGGCAATGGCAGCCAGGTTCGCGGCATCATCGAGATCAGGGACACCGTGCGGTGCGTCCAGCTCGCGTGCGAGAACCCGGCGGACCGCGGTGAGTTCCGCGTCTTCAACCAGATGACCCAGTCCCTGTCCATCACCCAGATGGCCGAGACGATCGCGCGCGTGAGCCCGGAGAAGGTAACCATCGAGCACCTGCAGAATCCGCGCGTGGAAGAGGAGGGCCATCACTACAACGTGGTGCACTCGGGACTGGTCGAGCTCGGCCTGGATCCGCACTTGCTTTCGGACACGCTGATCGAGTCGCTGTTCGAGATCACCAAGCGCTACGCCCACCGGGTCAGGCCCGAGGCGATGATCCCCACGATCGAATGGCGCAGCGCAAACAGTCCCATCGGCCTGTGACCTTCGGGCCCGGATCCCAACTAGCCCCGTAACTGCCGTCCCCGGAAGCCATCCGCGAGCGGCACCCTAGCCGCCCTCCCTGGAGACCACCCAGCGGCCGGAAACCGCATTCCGGCACAGCCGGTACGCCTCCGCTGGGACACTCTTGCCCGGTGATGCGCTGACTCGCCAGCACCGCCAGTCCGCGCGATCCGGGTCGCTGCGCTCACCCGCTGGACGGGCTAGCGGCACCGGCTGGCCGGGATCATCCTCGGCCGGAGGCCGCTCCAGGATCGCCAGCACCGTGTAGATCCTGCCGCGCCAGCCGAACCTGGCCGGCCTGCCGTCGCTCAGCCAGACGTCTGCCGGCTCCCATCGGACCCCGCGCACCGTGTGCTCACCCGCTTGCGTCCCAGCGTCCCGGGCGACGGCGCCAAGAGCACCTGCCGCTCCGTCGGCCACCCAGGGGAAGACAGGCAGCAACACTTTCTTCGAAAGTATATTCGCATAGACGACAACGCAAGAGCCAATCTCAGCAAATGGCTCAACTACAACGCAGCGGATCCCCGAACCCCCGTCGCCGGCGGCGGCGCCCTAGCGCTGAACAACAACCCCGGCTCAGGGGCTGGCCAAGGTCAGGGCAACTCGCCGAAGCCCGGCATCCGGAATCCGGCCAGCAGTTCGCGCACCTGGCCGGCGATTCGCTCGCCCGCCGAGTCGTCCTGCTTGGCGGCAGCCTTGATCGCCTCGTCCATCCATGCAGCCACCTGCGGCATGTGCTGCTCGGTCAGCCCGCGCGTGGTGATGGCAGGTGTGCCGATCCGCAGGCCGGACGGATCGAACGGCTTGCGCGGGTCGAAGGGCACCGTGTTGTAGTTCACCTCGATGCCTGCCCGGTCGAGCGCCCGGGCCGCCGGCTTGCCGCCGATTTCCTGCGGCGTCAGGTCGATCAGGATCAGGTGGTTGTCCGTGCCGCCGGAGATCAGCTGGTAGCCGCGGTCGGTCAGCGCGGCAGCCAGTGCTTTCGCGTTCGTGACCACCTGGTGGGCGTAACCGCTGAAGTCGGGGGCGGCGGCTTCCTTCAGCGCGACCGCGATCGCCGCCGTGGTGTGGTCGTGCGGGCCGCCCTGCAGGCCGGGGAAGACGGCCTTGTCGACCGCCGACGCGTACTCGGCCTTGGACATGATCATCGCGCCGCGCGGGCCGCGAAGTGTCTTGTGCGTGGTGGTCGTGATGACGTCGGCGTATCCGACCGGGGACGGATGCGCGCCGCCCGCGACGAGCCCGGCGATGTGCGCGATGTCCGCGACGAGGATCGCGCCGGCTTCCGAAGCGATCTCCGCGAAGGTCGCGAACTCGATCGTGCGCGGAATCGCCGTGCCGCCGCAGAAGATGACCTTGGGCCGCTCCGCCAGCGCCAGGTCGCGTACCTGGTCGAAGTCGACTGTCCCGGTGTCCGCCCGCACGCCGTACTGCACGGCCCGGAACCACTTGCCGGTCGCTGACACGGTCCAGCCGTGCGTGAGGTGCCCGCCCATCGGCAAGGCCATGCCCATCACCGTGTCGCCGGGGTTGGCGAACGCGAGGTAGACAGCCAGGTTCGCGGGCGAGCCAGAGTACGGCTGGACGTTGGCGTGATCCACGCCGAACAGGTCCTTTGCCCGCTGTACGGCGATCATCTCGATCGGGTCGATGTACTGCTGACCCTCGTAGTACCGCTTGCCTGCGTAGCCCTCGGAGTACTTATTGGTCAGCACCGAGCCCGCTGCCTCGAGGACCGCCGCAGAGACGTAGTTCTCGGACGCGATCATGCGCAGCTTGCTGAACTGGCGTGTCGCCTCTGCCTCGATCAGCTCGGCGATCTCGGGATCGGTCCTGACGACATCGGTGATCGGCGGCTGATGCATGGCGTCCCCTCCTGAGGCACAGACCCTTTCATGATGCCGGAAGATGACGCGAACGCGCACACCCGGGCAGCGGCCTGCGTCGTGCCCGGGTGCGCGCGTGCTCGCCCGCCTGGCGGGGATCAGGTGATGTTGTGCGAGCGGATAATTGGCAGGTTCTTGGAGTTGTCGCGGATCGCTCCGCCAGCGAAGTCGCTGTACGTGAGCGTGAAGGTGCCGGGCAGGTCACCCGTGGCGGAGCGGTCTGACAGGACCTGCACCGAGGCGACGCTGACCAGCTTGATCGTGTCGTGCGTGGCGACCGAGTGGCTGCCGAACGTCTGTCCGTTGTACTGCAGCACCTGGATGCCGACGTTGCCCGAGCTGATCGTGCAGTGGCTGACCGTGGCGCGGCCCTGGTCAAGCTGGACACCCTGATAACGGTTGCGGGTGATCTTGTCATCGCTGATCAGGACCTGGGAGTGCTTGGGCGCCTTAGCCGACGGGTTGGCCAGGTAATACACCCCGGCATCGTTGTCGGAGATAGTCGAGTCGCGCACCGAGCTGCCAGCCGCGGCACCGTAGAACAGCACGCCTGTGCCGCCGTACTGGGTCAGCCCGTTCGGTCCGCAGACGCTCGGGTAATTGCACTCGTTGCCGCTGATGCTCGACTTGGTGATCGTGGCCTGAGCGCCGTTACTGACCTGGATGCCATTCTGGGCAATCTGAGTTGTCGGGCCGATGCCGCGCACCGTCGAGCCGGTGATCGTCGCGGTCGAGCCCTGCCCATCGATGGTCAGGCCGTTCTTCTGGTAACCGCCGACGGTCGAATCAGTCATGGTCAGGTGGCCGACCTGGTTCGGCGTGGTCCACGCCATGCCGTCCTGGATACCGACACCGCCCTGACAGCCGTTCAGCGGAACCGCACCAGCTGCGGTGACAGCCGAATCCGTGAAGTTCACGGTGGCGCCCCCGCCGATGAGGATGCCGTACAGGTTGTCGTCGCAGGTAGCAGTCGGCCATGCCGCGTAGATACGCAGGTCCTTGAGTGTCACCGTGATGGCGCCGCAGATGGAGACGCCGTCCTGGTCGGCATTTGCCCCCTCGACACCGTCCGATGCCTCGTCACATGCCGTCGAGCCGGGAACGACATCCGGCCCAGCTGGCAAGTGCACGACTACCTTTCCGTGGCCGACGATGTTCATCGACGTGGTGATCTGCAGTTGCTCGGTGTAGACGCCGGCGCAGACGTTGATCGTGGCGCCCGGAGGCGCCCCCTGGATGGCTCCCGAGATCGTGTTCCATCCCGGGTCCGCGCAGCTCCCGCCAGTGGTTCCCGACGCGGGCGTTGTCTTGCTCACCCACAGCGGTCCACCTCCGCCCGAGGCAAGCGCCGCACCAGGCCAGGCCAGCAGCCCGGCGGCCACGACCGCAGCGCCGAATGCGCAGCTAGCAGCCTTGAATATTCGGATCATGAAACTCCCCCCAATCGACACAAGAGACGCACACTTCGTCGTGCGAACTACCGCAGGCACTCTATCGCTTTGAATCCATACGGCAAGAGATTGGTAAATACTTCCGCAAATGTAATTGCACGATTACGCCAAGTGGTCTTTCTTGTCGCAACGCCGACAGAAGACGCTCGCCTGGCTACGTGTCGTGACTGCGGATGACCGGTAGGTCCTTGGAGTTATCTCGCACCGGCGCGCTCGAGATGTGGCTGTTACTGATCTCGAACTTCCCGGGCTTGTCGCTCCGAACTCGGTCGGATAGTACTTCTACCGATGCCCAGCTCATCATCCTGATCGTGTCGAAGTCCGCGACCGATGTGCTGCCGAACGTCTGGCCATAGGTGCCGCCGTACTGGAGCACCTCGATCCCGATGCTTTCCGACTCGATCGAGCAGTGACTGACGTAGGCGCTGCCCTGGTCAAGCACGACGCCCTCGTACCGGTTGCGCTGCAGCTTGTCGCCCGTAATCAGCACTTGGGGTGCCTTCGGCTGCTTACCAGCCGGGTTAGCGGAGTAGTAGACGCCGATGTCGTTGCCGCTGATCGTGGAGTCCGTCACGGTGCTATCCGGGGCGGCCCCGTAGAACAGCAGCCCTGTCGACTGCGTCTGGGTTAGCGCGTCCGGGCCGCAGACCGTCTGGTAGTTGCACTCGTTGCCGGTCACCGTGGAGTGCAGGACCGCCGCCAGTGCTCCGTTGCTGACCTGGATGCCGTTCTGAGCGATCTGGGTGGTCGGGCCGATGCCGTGCACGGTCACGCGGGTGATGGTCGCGGTCGAGCCCTTGCCGTCTACCGTGATGCCGTTCTTCTGGTAACCAGAGACCTGGCTGTCGCTGAGGATCAGGTGCCCGACTTCGTTCGGAGTGGTCCAGGCCATTCCGTCCTGAATGCCGATGCCTCCCTGGCAGCCGTTCAACGGCACGGCGCCTGCCGCCGTGATCGCCGAATTTGACATCTCTAGCGTGGCGCCGCCACCAATGAGGACGCCATACAGGCTGTCGTCGCAGGTCGATCCCGGCCACGCCGAGTCGATCTGCAGGTCCGTCACGCTGACCTTGATGGCACCGCAGACCACGACGCCGTCCTGGTCGGGCTGGTAGGCGGCCGTGCCAGGTGCCGTGTCGCAGGCCGTTGCGGAGTTCGCGGGTACGGACGGGAGCTGCACGACGACCTTTCCGTGGCCGACGATCGTCATCGGCTTGGTGATCGTGAGCTGCTCCGCATAATCCCCAGCGCAGACGTTGATCGTGCCGCTACTCGGGACGGCTTGGATGGCGGCCGAGATCGTGCTGAATCCGGGCTGGGTACAGCTAGTCCCGTTCCCGCCAACGGTCGGGGCGGTGCTCACCCACAGCGCCGCGTTGTCGCTGGCGACCAGTGCCCGGCCGTCGGCCGAGGCCAGCGCAACCGCCGACCCGGCGGCTGACGCGGCACATGCCAAGGCGGTAGCGCAGGCTAGAAGGGCGAGAACTCCCGGCACTCGTGCCATGGGACTCCCTTTACGGCTCGCAAGGCTCCTTCGACGTCATTGAGATTAGCCACTAAAGAAGTCGGTTTCCTCCCTTTGCTAAATGCACTGGCAGAATAAGTCCGAATCTCCGGGCCACTTCCGGCCGCTGATCGCGGCCGACCCAGGCCGACCCAGGCCTACCCGGGCCGACTCAGACCGATCCACGCCGAACTTCCCTCCTACTCGAGCAACTCCCTTCCTCTTTCGTCAAAAATCCGTCCGATTTGCGCCTTCTGCGCCGACCGAACAAGAGGGAAGTCGCCGGAGGCAGCACCGAGCAGGAGGGAAGTCGCCGGGGGCTCGTTCGAGGAGGAAGGAAGTCCCCGGGCTCGGGATCGAGGAGGAGACGGCGGCGGCGGAGAGTGGCCGGGGACGGGACCGAGGAAGCGGGGGCGGCGGCGGAGAGTGGCCGGGCGCGGACCCGAG
>JASHXW010000487.1 GCA_030043395.1 Streptosporangiaceae bacterium | reverse complement strand
TCTCGAAGGCGGACGTCAGGTAGTCCCGGGCAATCGACGCGATCGGCTGGTTCCCGGTGTTGTAAGCCGCGCTGGCGGCGAGGAACCCGTTCACGATCTGGGTCGGAGTCCAGTTCGGGCCGGGCGGGACCGGCGCGACCTGGACGCCTGTCGCGCTCGTGTCCCCCGAGCCGTGCAGCGTGCCTATCCGGATGCTGCCGCTCGAGGGCAGGCTCGCGCAGGCTGCCACAGTCGTCGCGACCACAAGCGCGCTGACGGCTGCCGCGAACCGGCCGGCCCGGCCGTTCACGCGTGCTCCCTGGCCGGTGTCAGCGTCCCGCCATCTGCCTGCGCGCCGTCGACCAGGTTGGCGCCTCCAGGTTGCGCCGCGAGGCCGCGTGGATCGGCCGGGTCGGGCGCCAGCGGCAGCGGCGAGCCGATCAGCACCCCGCCAGCCTCCCTCGGCAGCGTGAGCCGGAACACCGACCCCCGGCCTGGCTGCCCCCACGCCTCAAGCCAGCCCCCGTGCAGCCTGGCGTCCTCAAGCGCGATCGCGAGGCCGAGGCCGGTGCCGCCGGTCGTCCTGGCTCGAGCCGGGTCGGCGCGCCAGAAGCGGTCGAACACGAGGTGCTCCTCGCCTGGCTCCAGCCCCACTCCGAAGTCCCTGACAGCCACGGCGACGGCGTCGCGATCACAGGCCGACGTGACCACGACATCGCGGCCCTCGCCGTGCTCGACTGCATTGACGAGCAGGTTCCGCAAGATGCGCTCGACTCGCCGCCGGTCCATCTCCGCCAGGCACGGCTCGGCAGGAAGCTGGAACTCGATCCGCGCGCCACGCCGCTCGGCAAGTTGCTGCGCGACGTCCGCGGACTGCCTGACCACGTCGCACAGGTCGGTGGGCTCAGCGTCCAGCGTGGCCGCGTTCGCGTCATACCTGCTGATCTCCAGCAGGTCGGCGAGCAGCGACTCGAACCGGCCAAGCTGGCTGTGCAGCAGCTCGGCTGCCCGGCCGGCCGAGGAGTTGAACTCCTCCCGTTCCTCAAAGAGCAGGTCCGAGGCCATCCTGATCGTGGTAAGCGGGGTCCGCAGCTCGTGGGAGACGTCCGAGACGAACTGCCGCTGTACCTGCGAGAGCTCCTCGAGCTCGCCCATCTTCTCCTGCAGGCTGGCCGCCATCTCGTTGAAGGACCTGGCAAGTGCGGCGATCTCGTCGCTCCCGCGGACCGCAAGCCGCTCGTCCAGGTTCCCTGTCGACAGGAGCTGAGCGCCCTGCGCCGCCCTGGCCACCGGAACGACGACCCATCGGGTCACCAGCCAGGAGATGCCGGCCAGCAGGAAGACCAGCGCCAGCCCGACGACGGCCAGCAACTGCTCCACCAACGTGAGCTCGTTCTGCAGCTGGGTCAGCGGGAAGAAGTAATACAGGCCGTAGTCGCTGCCGAAGTGCGCGCCGTACACCAGCCCGGCCACTGCCGGGCTGGTCTGCGATGGGTACGGCATGCTGCGGAATAGCAGTTCCGGCTTCGGGCTGCGGTCGCGAGTTACCTGCCTGACCAGTGAGGCCGGCAGGGCCTGGTAGTCAAGCCGGTCGTACGCGCTGCGCCAGTAGTTCGGCGGCCCGTGACTGACCAGGACGGCGACGCCGTAGTCGACGCCAGGGGCACCGCTCGAGTTCAGGTTAGTCACGAGCCCGTACATGAAGCTCGCGGTGCCCGATCCGGGCGGCCTGGACGCGTTGGGCTGGGCCTGCGCGAAGGACAGGCCGTCCGAAGCCACCGTGTACGCCGACTTCTCCGAGCTACGCAGCAGGTTCGAGGCAATCTGCTGCATGAGGAAGAAGCCAAGCAGAGATATAACGACCGCCGATACGACAAGCGTCGTACCGACCACCCGTAGCTGCAGCGAGCTGCGCCAGCGCCGCCGCATTGCCTTCAGCATCCGCAGCGTGCCTGCACCGATCAGCGCCGGCATGCGCCGGGGCGAGACCTTGCCGCGCTTTTTCAGCCGGCCCTCGGGGGCGGACCAGCGCAGGCTGATCCGGCGGCCCGGTCGATCCCAGTCGGACAGCCAGGCCAGCCGCCATGGGGACTGGCCAGAGGCGCTCAGCCCGGGCCCGCCTTGTATCCGACGCCGCGCACCGTGACCACGATGTCTGGCCGCTCAGGATCGCGCTCGATCTTGGCCCGCAGGCGCTGCACGTGCACGTTGACCAAGCGGGTGTCGGCCGCATGGCGGTAGCCCCACACCTGCTCGAGCAGCACTTCCCTGGTGAAGACCTGGCGCGGCTTGCGCGCCAGCGCCACGAGCAGGTCGAACTCCAGGGGCGTCAGGCTGATCACCTCGCCCGCCCGCTTGACCGAGTGGCCAGCCACGTCGATCGTCACGTCGCCGATGGTCAGCATCTCCGGCGCCGGATCGTCGGTCCGACGCAGCCTCGCGCGCACGCGGGCGATCAGCACCTTGGCCTGGAACGGCTTGACGATGTAGTCGTCGGCCCCGGACTCCAGGCCGAGCACCACGTCGACCGTGTCGCTCTTGGCGGTCAGCATGACGATCGGCACGCCGGACTCCGCCCTGATCTGCCGGCAGACATCGATGCCGTCCATGCCGGGCAGCATCAAGTCAAGCAGGATCAGATCCGGCTTGGTGTCCCTGAATACCTCAAGCGCCTTGTCTCCGTCGTAGACGAACGTCGGCTCGAATCCCTCGCCGCGCAGGACGATGCCGAGCATCTCGGCGAGGGCAGCGTCGTCATCGACGACCAGCACGCGACCTCTCATGTACCCCATCGTTCCACGGAAATGGCAGCGCGGAAGCCCGCACAGTCATGGCTAGCTGCCAAGTACACGCAGATTACCCGCTGAAACCGGCTGAATGATCATGCGTTCGGTGACGATGGCGGACACCAGGTCGGGCGGAGTGACGTCGAACGCGGGGTTGTAGGCCCCGCTTCCGCCCGGGGCAACCGGGCTGCCTGCCAGGTGCGTCACCTCATCCTCGGGCCGCTGCTCGATCGTGATCGACCTGCCTTCGGTGGTCTCGAAGTCGATCGTGGACACCGGCGCGACCACGACGAACGGCACCTCGTGATGCCTTGCCAGCACCGCCAGGCCATAGGTACCGACCTTGTTGGCGACACTTCCGTCCGCAGCGATGCGGTCCGCGCCGACCACGACCAGGTCTACCTGGCCAGCCGCCATCAGCGAAGCCGCGGCCGAGTCGGCAAGCACCTTGTGCGGTATCCCGGCGCGGCTTGCCTCATACGCGGTCAGTCGCGAACCCTGCAGCAACGGCCTGGTCTCGTCAACCCAGAGCATCGCGAGCCGACCAGCGCGGTGGGCGGCGAGTACGAGGCCGAACGCCGTTCCGCTGCCAGCGGTGACCAGCGAGCCAGTGTTGCAGTGAGTGAGTATCTTCGCGCCGCCCTCGGGCACGAGCGTCAGCCCGAGCGCGGCCATCTGCTCGCACGCCCTCTGATCAGCTTCCGCGATCGACCGGGCCTGGGCCAGGGCAGCACGGGAGGCGCTTTGTTCCGCGTCGTGGTCGGCAGTGGCGCGGGCCCGCAGGTATGCGCCCAGCGCCAGCCTGGCGCCCCACCCGAGGTTGACCGCGGTCGGCCGGGCCTGCGCGAGCGCCTGCGCGGCTGCCGGAACGTCGTCGCCCCGGGCGGCCGCCAGGGCGACGCCATACGCGCCGGCGATTCCGAGCAACGGGGCGCCGCGGACCACGAGCCGCCTGATCGCGTCGATCAGCGCGGGCACGTCCGCACAGACCACGAACATCTCGGCGGAAGGGAGCCTGGTCTGGTCAAGCAACTCGATCGCAGGACCTTCGGGCGGGTCAAGCCAGCGCAAGGCAACGATGCTCACTTGCCGAGTCTGCGGGATCGCGGGCGAGTTCACGACATCAAGGCGGGTATTCGTACAGAGAGCGAACGTCGGAATCTGGGGCGGCCGAACACGCGATTACCGGTGTTTGCGGCGACTGCGGATCGCTACCATAATCTCACGGAGCGTGTCGCAGGGGAGCTCGCGATCGTGTCATGTCCTTAGAGGGGAGTGACGATGGCATCGTCTGGCGTGGGGACCGCAACCGCCGACGACCGCGGGCGCGTCAACTGGCGCCGGTTCGCGGCCATCATGCTGCCAGCGCTGGCAGTCGC
>JASHXW010000486.1 GCA_030043395.1 Streptosporangiaceae bacterium | reverse complement strand
CAAGGCTTATGACATCCGCGGCATAGTTCCGGCCGAGCTGGACGAGGGGGTCGCCGAGGCCGTAGGCGCGGCGTTCGCCACCATGACGCAGGCGCCGGCGGTCGTGACCGTGCACGACATGCGGACCTCATCGGCTCCGCTCGCGGCCGCCTTCGCCCGCGGGGCCACGTCCGCGGGAGCCGACGTGGTCGACGGCGGGCTCGGCTCGACCGACATGCTCTACTACGGCAGCGGCAGCCTCGGCATCCCGGGGGCAATGATCACGGCCAGCCACAACCCCGCCGTCTACAACGGAATCAAGCTGTGCCGGGCCGGCGCCAAGCCGGTCGGCGAGGAGACCGGGCTGGCCGAGGTGCGCGACATGGCGATCGCCGGCACCTCCGCCATTGCGGAGACGCCTGGCAAGGTGTCTTCGAAGGACCTCCTCTCCGGCTACGCCGACTACCTCAAGTCGCTCGTGAACCTCTCCGCCATCCGGCCGCTGAAGGTGGCCGTCGACGCCGGGAACGGCATGGCCGGCCACACGGTGCCGAAGGTGTTCCAGGGCCTGCCGGTTGACCTGGTGCCGCTGTACTTCGAGCTCGACGGGACGTTCCCGAACCACGAGGCCAACCCGATCAACCCGGCGAACCTGGTCGACCTGCAGCGCGCCGTCACCGAGTCATCGGCTGACATCGGGCTTGCGTTCGACGGTGACGCCGACCGGTGCTTTGTCGTGGACGAGCGCGGCGCGATCGTCTCGCCGTCGGTCCTCACCGCGCTGATCGCGGTGCGCGAGCTGGCCCGCGAGCCGGGAGCCACGATCATCCACAACCTGATCACCAGCAAGGCGGTTCCCGAGATCGTGGCCGAGCACGGTGGCACGCCGGTGCGGACCAGGGTCGGTCACTCGTTCATCAAGGCGGTCATGTCCGAGCGCGCCGCGATCTTCGGCGGCGAGCACTCGGGCCACTTCTACTTCAGGGACTTCTGGTTCGCCGACTCCGGAATGCTCGCCGCGCTGCACGTGCTGGCGGCACTCGGCAGCCAGTCAGGACCGCTGTCGGGTCTGCTGAGCCAGTACTCCCGGTACGTGTCGTCCGGGGAGATCAACAGCGAGGTGAGCGACCAGGCCGAGGTCATGGCGCGGGTGCGGCAGGCGTTCGGCGGCATGCCCGAGGTCAGCGCCGACGACCTGGACGGACTGACCATCACCGGCCCGGACTGGTGGTTCAACCTGCGGCCCTCCAACACCGAGCCGCTGCTGCGGCTCAATGTCGAGGCCGACGACGACGCCACCCTGGCTAAGGTGACTGACGAGGTGCTGCGCATCGTGCGGGATGACGCCTGAGCTCGTCCGCCCGCCCGGAGATTCCGAGATAGGCAGGAGACCGCGTGAACATCGACGACTGGCTGCTTGAGATTCTGGCCTGCCCGAAGTGCCGGGCGCCGCTGCGCGCGGACGACGAGGCGAGCGAGCTCATCTGCACGAATGCCGAGTGCGGCCTCGTGTACCCGGTCCGGGACGACATCCCGGTCCTGCTGGTAAGCGAGGCGCGCGACCCTGCGGCAGGCTAGCGGGCCCGCTGAGGACGGCGAGCGGCCGCGTGCCGTCATCGCGGCGCTCGGCGGCCAGTCAGGGCCGCTGTCCGGGCTGCTGAGCGAGTACTCCAGGTATGTCTCGTCCGGTGAGATCAACAGCGAGGTCACCGATCAGGCCGAGGTCATGGCAAGGGTGCGGCAGGCGTTCGCCGCCATGCCCGAGGTTAGCGCCGACGACCTGGACGGGCTGACCATCACCGGCCCGTTCTGGTGGTTCAACCTGCGCCCGTCCAACACCGAGCCGCTCCTGAGGCTGAACGTCGAGGCCGACGACGAGGCCACTTTGGCTAAGGTGACTGACGAGGTGCTGCGCATCGTGCGGGAGGACGCGTAAGCGCGTCAGGCCGACTGGAGATCGAAGACATGCGGGAGACCCGGTGAACATCGACGACTGGCTGCTTGAGATTCTTGCCTGCCCGAAGTGCCGGTCGCCGCTCCGCGCGGACGACGAGGCGAGCGAGCTCATCTGCACGAACGCCGACTGCGGACTCATCTACCCGGTCCGCGACGACATCCCCGTCCTGCTGGTGAGCGAGGCGCGCGACCCTGCGGCAGGCTAGCGAGCCCGACGAGCACGGCGAGCGGCCACGTGCCGTCATCGCCGCGCTGGGTGCAAACCTCGGGATAGCGGCCACCAAGTTCGTCGCGTTCGCGATCACCGGGTCAGCGTCGATGCTGGCCGAGTCGGTGCACTCGGTCGCCGACTCAGGGAACCAGGTGCTGCTGCTGATCGGCAGGAACCGGGCCAGGCGCGAGGAGACGCAGGAGCACCAGTTCGGCTTCGGTACCGAGCGGTACATCTACGCGTTCATCGTCGCAGTCGTGCTGTTCGTCGCGGGATCGATCTTCTCGGTGTACGAGGGCATCAGCCGGATCATGCACCCCGAGCCCGTGCTTTCCCCGGTCGTGGCCTTCGCGGTGCTCGCGGTGGCGATCGGGCTAGAGGCCTTCTCGTTCCGCACGGCGATCGGCGAGTCGAACCGCTCCCGCGGGCAGGCAAGCTGGCGCGCGTTCATCAGGCGGGCCAAGGCTCCCGAACTCCCTGCCGTCCTGCTGGAGGACTTCGCGGCGCTGACGGGCCTGAGCTTCGCGCTATGCGCGGTGATCCTGACGACCGTCACCGGTGACGACAGGTGGGACGGCGCTGGATCCGTCGCGATCGGAGTCCTGCTCGGGTGCGTGGCCGCCGTCTTCGCCGTGGAGATGAAGAGCCTGCTGATCGGGGAGTCGGCCAGTCCTGATGTGCAGCGCGCGATCGTCACGGCGATCGAGGCGGGGCCGGAGATCGAGCGGGTGATCCACCTGCGTACCTTGCACGTGGGGCCGGAATCGCTGCTCGTCGCCGCTAAATTCGCGGTGCGCCCTGGCGAGGTAGCCGAGGTCATCGTGGCAGCCATCGACTCGGCCGAGAGCAGGATCAGGTCCGCTGTCCCGATCGCCGGGATGATCTTCCTCGAACCTGACTTGTACGACCCGTCACGGGCTGATGCCTCCGATCCCGCGGTCAGCGTCGTCCACGAGGCCCGCCGGAGCGAGGACGAGGGCTGAGTTGCCGCCCCAGGTAGCCGGCGCCTTAGTTAGTGCGGGTACCCGAGCGGCCGGGCGGATTCTCGAGCATTCGGCGCGCACGTTCCTTCTCGAAATCCATGGCCATGGCGGGCAGTGGCCTGATCCGGCCCGTTCGACGGCCTAGCTCGGCTACATGCCCGCGCGCGACCGGATCGGCTAGCACGCGCAGCCCGAAGGCGAGCTCCGCAGGGCCGATGTCGTAACGCTGCTCGATGGCCAGGCCAAGTGCCACGGCCTCCAGGTCGGCCTGGCCGAACTGCCGGTGCGGGGCAGTGGGCTGGCTCAGCCTGCCTTCGCGGCGGGTCGCCTGGCCTCGGACGACCGGGAGAAGACCGAGCGACTCCCGGTATCGCATCATTCGGGGTGATATGCCGAGTCGTTGTGCCGCCTCGGTGATCCTCATGATGCTGATTATAACAACTTCTTGTTAAGAACACGGCCTGAAGGATGCGCTGGCTGTCACTCTTCCCGTACCGTCGGTATGGCAAGTCCGCCGGCCGCCTGCCAGGCGCGGGCTCAGCTGACTTGCCAGCCGTGCACGTCGTCCAGCCCGTAACCGCCCTCTGTCTACAGGAGCGCCGATGTCCGCCGACCACCCACCCTTCAGGGTCGCCGACCTGTCGCTGGCCGAATTCGGCCGCAAGGAGATCAGGCTCGCCCAGCACGAGATGCCAGGCCTGATGGCGTTGCGCGAAGAGTACTCGGGGTCCAGGCCACTGACTGGCGCCCGGATCACGGGCTCGCTGCACATGACCGTGCAGACGGCCGTCCTCATCGAGACGCTGGTGGCTCTCGGCGCTGAGGTTCGGTGGGCGAGCTGCAACATCTTCTCCACCCAGGACCACGCCGCGGCGGCGGTCGCAGTCGGCCCGGACGGTACCGCTGACGACCCGCAGGGGATCCCGGTCTTCGCCTGGAAGGGCGAGACGCTGCAGGAGTACTGGTGGTGCACCGAGCAGGCACTGACCTGGGCCGACGGCAACGGCCCGAACATGCTTCTTGACGACGGAGGCGACGCGACCCTGCTGGTGCACAAGGGCGCGGAGTACGAAGCCGCAGGAGAGGTTCCCGAGCCACGCGACGACGACCCCGAAGAATGGCACGTGATCATCGGCGTGCTGCAGGCCAGCCTGGCCGCTGCCCCCGGCAAGTGGACCAAGGCAGCCGGGACGATCCTCGGCGTCACCGAGGAGACCACCACCGGCGTTCACCGGCTGTACGAGATGGCGAAGACCGGCACACTGCGATTCCCTGCGATCAATGTGAACGACTCGGTCACCAAGTCCAAGTTCGACAACAAGTACGGCTGCCGCCACTCGCTGGTCGACGGCATCAACCGCGGCACGGACACGCTTATCGGCGGCAAGGTCGCCGTGGTCTGCGGGTACGGCGACGTCGGCAAAGGCTGCACTGAGTCACTGCGCGGCCAGGGAGCCAGGGTCGTGGTCACCGAGATCGACCCCATCTGCGCGCTCCAGGCGGCCATGGACGGGTTCCAGGTCGTCAGGCTCGAGGACGTCGTGGAGACAGCCGACATATTCGTGACCGCGACCGGCAACTTCCACATCATCACGGCCGAGCACATGAGCCAGATGAAGCACCAGGCCATCGTCGGGAACATCGGGCACTTCGACAACGAGATCGACATGGCCGGCCTGGCCAAGCTGCCTGGCGTGCGGCGCAACAACATCAAGCCGCAGGTCGACGAGTGGGTCTTCGCCGACGGTCACTCGATCATCGTGCTGTCCGAGGGCCGGCTGCTCAACCTGGGCAACGCGACCGGGCATCCGAGCTTCGTGATGTCGTCCAGCTTCACCAACCAGGTGCTGGCCCAGATCGAGCTGTTCACCAGGACCGACCAGTACCCGCTTGGCGTCCACGTCCTGCCCAAGCACCTCGACGAGCGCGTCGCGCGGCTGCACCTCGACGCGCTCGGCGTGCACCTGACCGAGCTGAGCAAGGAGCAGGCCGCCTACATCGGCGTTCCGGTCGAGGGCCCGTACAAGGCCGACCTCTACCGCTACTGACCCGCGGCGTGCATGACTAACGTCGAAGGCGGGTTCGAGTCCGACATCGCCGATCCGGGACTCGCCGACAGCGGGCAGGCCAGGATCGCGTGGGCGGAGCGCGCGATGCCGGTGCTCGGGCTGCTGCGCCAGGAGTACGAGGCGAAGCAGCCATTCGCCGGGCGGGCGGT
>JASHXW010000007.1 GCA_030043395.1 Streptosporangiaceae bacterium | reverse complement strand
TGTCCCGCGACCCGGAGAGCGAGTGGCTGCTGCTCGAGCCGGTCACGACGATCGGCTCGGCGGGCACTGGCCTGACGACGACCCGGCTGTCGGACCTGCGCGGAACCTGCGGCACCGGCTGCCAGACCCTGCTCGTCGCGCCCCGCTAGCAGGCAGGATCGTTAATTTCGCGATCAACAGCGTTCACCTGAAGATCACCAAGGTGCGGATACCCTGACATGGGTGCTCGCAATGGAGCGAGCACCCGAAATGTCTGGTAAGGAGACTTTGATGACGGCCGTGGACCTGGAGGGCGCGTACAACGTCCGTGATCTCGGTGGACTGCGCACGAAGGACGGCCGGCGGACGAAGCACGGAGTCATCTACCGCGGCGATTCCCTGGACAACATCACCCCGGCTGACGCGCGGATCCTGTTCGACAAGCTTGGCATCGGCGCCATCGTCGACCTGCGCACGCAGGCCGAGGTCGAGCTCCGCAAGGCGGAGTTCCCGGTCCCGAACTTCAGGTTCTCCGTGCTCGTCGAGGGCAGGCTCGGCCACGAGCCGTTCCCGTCGGACGACCCGGCCGAGCTGGCCAAGGTCTACCTCAGCAATCTCGACGGCGGCCGTGCCGCCGTCAAGGGGACGTTCGACGTGATCGCGGCAAGCCTGTCCGAAGGCGTGGCGACGCTGTTCCACTGCGCCGCCGGCCGCGACCGAACGGGGATCATCGCAGCTCTCCTGCTCAGCCTGGTCGGAGTGACCGACGGGCAGATCGCCCAGGACTACGTCCAGAGCAACCGAAACGCCAGGAAAGTCACCAAGCGGCTGTCGGAGAACCCGCTCTACGCCAACCACGACAAGGACCGGCCGGAAGTCATCCTGCTGCGTGAGCAGACCATCCTGGGGTTCTTGCGGCTGCTGCGCGAGCGGTTCGGCGGCCCGCGCGAGTTCTGCCTCGCCAGCGGCGTCTCCGCGGAGACAATCTCGGTGATCGAGGATCACTTTGTCACCGCAACCGCCGACGTCCCCGCGCAATAGAACGCTAGAGTCGCCGGAACGCGAGCTGGCCGCGCTCTTCCGGCGGGACCCGGCCATCGTCGTCCTCACTGGCGGGCAGACCGGCGTGGACACGGCGGCCGCGGCCGCGGCGCTGCGAGTTGGCCTGCGTGTGCACGTGGTGTTCCCGCGCGGCCTGCGCCAGGAGGACGGCCGGATCACTGCCGCACGCCGCCGCGCGCTCCGCGGCGCCACGATGCACGAGCTGGATTCCGACGACTTCGCCTACCGGACCTGGACCTGCGCGTACCTGGCCGACGCGGTGATCCTCATCGATCCCGCTGGCGGCGACGGCTGCCAGGAGACCGTCCGGGCCGCGCGCACGCTGGGCAAGCCGCTGCTCAGCCTGGCGACCCCCCGCAAACCTTCCGGATCCCAGCCAACACCAGAGAGCGGCGACGTCCGCGCGGCCGTCTGTTCATTCCTGAGCGATAACGAAGCCCGCGTGCTCATGGTCGCCGGATGCCGGGCCAGCCTCCTCGCGGCTGCCGGGTCCGGCCAGCTAGCCGATGAACTGGTGACCCTGGTCGCCGCGGCGACTCGCGAGCGAAGCGACGCGCTCCCGCGCTGAAACCACAACAACGATGTCCCTGCGCTGTTGTCAGGACAACAGCGCAGGGACATCGTTGTTGCTCCGCGTGGGTCAGTCGTCTGGCGGTGGGCCCCAGTCCACGTTGACGGCGGACGCGGCGTCCGGATGGTGCTCCAGCCAGCTACGCGCAAACGGGCACAACGGCACAACTGTTAGCTTCTCAGCGGCAGCCCGGTTCAGGGCTGCCTGGACGAGGTGGCCGCCGATGCCCCGGCCGCCAAGGGCTTCAGGCACCCCGGTGTGCACCAGTACCAGGCGGTCGGCCCGCCGCCGGTACACGAGCTCGGCGAGCTGCCCGTCGACGTTCAGCTCGAACCGCGAGTGTGACGGGTTATCGGTCACCTGCTCCGCGACGTCCATTTCCCTATAGTGCACTGGCCGCGCTACTCATCGCGCCGCCGAGCGAGCAGGACCTCGGCGCCGACGGGCTGGAACCCCGCCGCAAGGAACGCCCGCACGCTGGCCGCGTTCCCAGGAGCTACCTGCGCCCAGAGCGGCTCGCCGTCGGGTACCAGGTGCCTGGCTACTCTGGCTAGCTGCCGCCCGAGGCCGCGATTGCGGGAGTCTGGATCGACCTCGATCGCGGTCTCCCACCGGCCGGCGATGCCCCGGCCGAGCAGCACGACTCCGCCGTCCGCTCGCCACGCCCGCACGTCGTCGCGGTAGTTCAGCGCCCGCTCAATCCGCGGGTGCCCGGCGGGTTCTTGCTCCTGGAGTTCGATCGGCGGCAAGCCGCCGATCGAACGAGCCACGCAGAGCATGTCGCTGCTGCCAGCCTTCCGGCCTGTCGCAACGCTGAGGGCTTGCAGGAACGGCGGACTCAGCGGCCCGGAGAGGTCGCCTGGCAGAAGCTGCCTGGCAACCCAGGCGGGGTCGGCATCGACGAAGATCACGGCGTGCGCGGTGAACGCGAACACGCCCGCATCCCTCGGCGACGGCTGCGGCAGGATCGTGACGCCGCCGTCTGCGGGCGGAAACCGGCCCGCGGCGACGTCGCTGAGCAGCGCGGCTAGCTGCTGGCGCACGTTCGGTCTAGCGGTACGCGGAGATGCCGGTGAGCGCCTGGCCGATGGCCAGGGTGTGGATCTCCTCGGTGCCCTCGTAGGTCAGCACGGACTCCAGGTTGTTCGCGTGCC
>JASHXW010000485.1 GCA_030043395.1 Streptosporangiaceae bacterium | reverse complement strand
TCGGTCTGGGTGGCGATGAGCCGCCCGAGTTCCGCACCTGTCCACGGAGTCTGCGGCGCTGGCTTGAGCACCACTGCGCAGCCAGCCGCGAGCGCAGGGCCGAGCTTGGCGAGGTTGATCTGGTTGGGGAAGTTCCACGGCGTGATCGCCGCCACCACGCCGACGGCCTCCCGCCAGGCCTGCCGGCTGCTCCGCATGCCCATGGGTGCCGCGACGCCGAGGTCGGTAGTCCACGGGTACTGCCCCAGCAGCGTGCTCAGGTAATCCAGGCCGTCGACCGGCATGCGCAGCTGCGGCCCGTCCGTCCACATCCGCGGGACGCCAGCCTCGGCGATAGTGATCTCGCGGAGGATCTCGAAGTCCGTGTCGAGCGCCGCCTTGAGCTGTCGCAGGCACGTTGCTCGCTGTGCGACGTCCGTGCTCCAGCTCGTCTGGTCGAAAGCGCGTCGGGCTGCGTCCACCGCGTCGTGGATGTCCGCGTCGGTCGCATCCGGCGCGCGGCCGATTTCTTTCCCGGTCGCCGGGTTATCGATCGGGAACGTGCCGCCGTCGGACGCACCGCGCAGCGTGCCGCCGATCAGCAGGCGGGGCTCGGGCAGGTCCGCCATGTCAGCGTGCGCTGACTGCTGCGAGCCCTAGCCACACCGCGATAGGCGAGGCAGGATCAGACACGTGTCCAGACATCGGTCCAGCATAGGCCAGCCCAACGGCCGCGGCAATTGCCCGGGCAGCTCGGCAAGAAGGCGAGCATCGGCGGAGAAGAACCGGAAAGGCGGAAGGAGACGGGTGCGCCGCCAGGGACTTGAACCCCGAACCCGCGGATTAAGAGTCCGCTGCTCTGCCAATTGAGCTAGCGGCGCTAGAACCTCAGTGATGCTACCAGCGGCCGGGCGCGCAGTGCCAACTGGGACGAAAAGCCCGCTTCGTGCCCCCAGGCCCCGGCGGGAGACGAGGAAGACAGGAATGCTCCGGCCAGAGTTCATGCACCGCGAGCGGTGCATGAACTCCCACTATGAGCCGGTGAAACGGCTGAATGCGGCGGCGGCCCGGGAGGGCCGGCCCGTTCTGGTCTCCTCGCGGTCGGCCCAGTTCATCGCGTGCAGGCCAGCGTTCACGCCTAGCCAGCGCAGTGGCTCGCGCTCCCATTGGGGTGAACGGTGGCCCACCCAGGGCAACTGGGTGATCTCGCTGTCGGTACCGGTAATCAGGTCCGCCAGGGTGCGGCCGGCCAGGTTCGTGGTCGACAGGCCGTCGCCAACGTAGCCGCCGGCCCAGGCCAGGCCGGTCGCGGCGTCCAGTCCGACCGAGGCGCACCAGTCACGCGCGATCCCGATCGGGCCGCCCCAGGTGTGGGTGATCGTGACATCGGCCAGCACCGGGAACAGCTCGATCAGCGTCCGCCGAAGGTCGGCGAAGACGGCGGGTACCCGGTCGAACGAGGGCCGGACCGCGGATCCGAAGTGGTACGGCGCGCCCCGGCCGCCGAACACCAGGCGGCCGTCAGCGGTTCGCTGCCCGTAGATGATCAGGTGCCGCAGGTCGCTGAACGTCGGCCTGGAAGCCAGGCCGACTTGATCGAGCGCCTCATCGGGCAGCGGCGCGGTGGCGATCACGAGCGAGTACACCGGGACGATAGCGCGCTCGGCAGACGGCAATTGCGGCGTGTAACCCTCGGTGGCGCGGACGATGTAGGGCGCGCGGACAACTCCTTTCGCCGTGACCAGCCGTCCTGGCTCGATCCGCTGCACCGGCGTCCGCTCGTAAATCTGCACCCCCCGGGTGCGGAGCACCTCGGCCAGGCCGCGGGCCAGCCTGGCCGGATGGATGGCCGCGCAGTGCGGCGTGTACACGCCGCCGAGCACGTCGGTCACGCCGCCGAGCGCGGTCGCCTCGCTCGCCGAGAGCAACCGCACGTCGGACTCGTCGAAGCCGTAGAGCCGCGCTTCGTCGACTTCCTGCTTGGCGCGCTCGAGCTGAACGACGGACCTGGCGAACTGAACTGTCCCGCCCTTGGCCCAGTGGCAGTCGATCCCCTCATGCGCCGCGATCTTGCCGACCTCGTCCACCGTCTGCTGCATTGCCCGGTGCATGGCGACCGCCGCCTCCCGGCCGGCCATCCGCTCCAGCTTGGGCAGCGAAGCCGGGAACAAGGCCGAGCACCAGCCGCCGTTTCGCCCGGATGCGCCGAACCCGGCAATCTCGCGCTCGCAGAGCACGATCCGCATGCCTGGATTGGCGTTGCTCAGGTAGTACGCCGTCCACATGCCGGTCAGCCCGGCACCGACGATCGCGACGTCGGCATCGGCGTCCTCGGTCAGGCTCGGAGCGGGTTCGAGTGAACCGGGGACTGTGTCATGCCAGAAGGACAGCTGGCGGTAGGTGTCAGGGAGATTCATGGCACTACCGTCCCACGTCAGGGCACGGCTGGCCGACCGGGCATCCTTGTGGCATGCCCAGTGAACGTCCCGCCGTGGTGCTGCCGCCAGCTCCGAGGAATTTGTTCGGCGTATATGGCATTTGCGTTGTCTGTCTTGGTAACATCTGCCGCTCACCCATGGCGGAGGTGCTGATCAGGGCCGAGCTTGGCAGCCGGGGCCTAGCCGAGCGGGTGAGCGTCGAGAGCGCGGGCACCGGGGACTGGCACCTCGGCGAGCGAATGGACCGGCGGGCCAGGGCCGAGCTCGCGCGGCGCGGGTACGACGGCTCGGCGCACCGGGCCAGGCAGATCGGGCCGGACTGGCTTGACCGCTTCGACCTGCTGATCGCGATGGACGCCAGCAACCTGCGCGGCCTGGAGCGGATGGCGTCCGGGCGGCCCGGGCTCGCAGAACGGATCAGGCTGTTCCGGTCGTTCGATCCGGCCGCCCCCGAGGGAGCGGTGGTGCCTGATCCGTACGACGAAGGACCGGAAGAGTACGCGGCTGTTTTCGACATGTTGCGGCCGGCAGCCAGCGGGCTCGTGGCCGGGCTCGCTGAAGTCCTTTTGCCGGTGCCTGCCGAAGCGCAGCCCGACGGGCCGCCGGCTGAGTGAGCACCGGGTGAGTGAGCACTGGGCGAGTGAGCAGGAATCCGCGCAGTCCGCCAGGCCGGCGTCCGTCGCCGAGCGGCTCACGGGGCTCACGGGGGTCCGCGTGGAGCAGCTCAGCCTGACCGGCGGCTCGCACGGTGCCCGGCACTACCGGGCAAGGCTGGCCGGCGGGGGCGAGCTCTTCGTCAAGGAGTCGGCTGGAGGAACGGGCCAGGCCGCCTTGGCCGCCGAGGTCCGGGGGCTGGAGTGGCTGGCCGAGGTCGATGCGGTCCGCGTACCGCAGGTCGTCTGCGCCGGGGACGGCCTGATGGCACTGCAGTGGCTTGCCGAAGCGAGCCCGCGACGGGAGGACGCCGAGCGCTTCGGGCGCGAGCTGGCGCGGCTTCATCAGGCCGGGCCGGCTAGCTTCGGGGCGCCCTGGCCCGGGTTCATCGCCAGCCTGGAGCTGCCGAACGACGAGGCCAGGACGTGGCCGCGCTGGTACGCGGAGAACAGGATCCTGCCGTACTGCCGGCTGGGCAGGAACCGGGGATCGCTGTCGGCTGGCGACGTCACCGTGATCGAGGAGGTGGCCAGCCGGATCGAAGACCTGGCCGGACCCGACGAGCCGCCGAGCCGTCTGCACGGCGACCTGTGGTCGGGAAACGTGCTGTGGTCAGGTGGCCAGGGCTGGGTTGTCGACCCGGCCGCTCATGGCGGGCACCGGGAGACCGACTTGGCCATGCTGATGCTGTTCGGGGCGCCGTACCTGGAGCGGATCCTGGCCGCCTACCGCGAGGCGACGCCCCTGGCTGCTGGCTGGCAGGCCCGGGTACCCCTGCATCAGCTGCATCCGTTGCTTGTCCACGTGTGCCTGTTCGGCGGCGGCTACCGGGAGTCGGCACTGGACGCCGCGCGACGCGCTCTGCACTGAGTTCACTTCACCCCAAGGTGCAGGTCACCCCAGGGTCCATGTCACCCCAGGCGGATGAGGCCAGCAACGTCACGATCAGCCAGGATGACACCCTGTCCGGGCGGCGCGGGCGCTGCCCGCGAAGGGGGTGGACCGGGACGCAATCGCATCGCTGGCTTGCCCGCCTCAGCTTCCTCTTCGCGATCGTCGCCATCGCGCTGGTCGCGATCCTGGCCGGGCTGCGGAGCCTGGCCATGTTCGCGGTGGGCCTGGCTGCCGCCGTGGTCTTCCTGATAGCCGCGTACTTCTTTCTCTCGCGGAAGGGATTCCTGCGCTGGTGCTCGCTCGCGGTGATGGTGCTGGCCCCCTGTGCAGTGATCGCCGTGTATGCGTTCGCGTCGTTGCTGTGGGTGGCGCTGGTCTCGGCGGGAGCCTGGCTTCTGGCCGGGCTGGCCGCCAGGCAGGCGCTAGGGGAGGACGGCGCGAAGTGGCGGATGCCCGAGGCTCAGCCGCGACCGGTGGCCCGTCCGTTCCTGATCATGAACCCACGTTCGGGCGGCGGGAAGGTCGGCAGATTCGGACTGCAACGCAAGGCCGAAGAGCTGGGCGCCGAAGTGTTCGTGCTGGACGGACACCAGATGACCGACGTCGCTGCCGTGGCTGAAAGAGCTGTCGCCAGCGGTGCGGACCTGCTCGGCGTCGCCGGCGGCGACGGCACGCAAGCGCTGGTCGCCGAAGTGGCGGCCAGGCACGACCTGCCGTTCCTCGTCATCACCGCGGGCACGCGCAATCACTTCGCCCTCGACCTGGGGCTGGACAGGGAGAACCCGCCGGCCTGCCTGGACGCGCTGACCGACGGCGTCGAACTGCGCGTCGACCTCGGGATGATCGGCGGCCGCACGTTCGTCAACAACGCCTCATTCGGTGCGTACGCCGAGGTCGTCGAGTCCCCGCCTACCGCGACGACAAGCTGGGCACGACGCTGGACGTGCTCCCCGACCTGCTGCAGGGGCACCGCGGGGCGCGGCTCGAGG
>JASHXW010000484.1 GCA_030043395.1 Streptosporangiaceae bacterium | reverse complement strand
CGGCGAGCCGTTCCTGGCGACCACGATCCGGTCCGGCTGATGCTCGTCGGCTACCGCTATGGCGTAGGTGCCCGTGATGAGGTTCAGGGCGCCGAGCACGGCAGCCTCGAGCGTCTCGGCGTCCGATCGCGCGATGAGGTGCGCGAGGACCTCAGTATCGGTCTCCGAGGTGAACGTGGCGCCCCTGGCCACCAGGGCTGCGCGCAGGTCCATCGCGTTGTCGATGATGCCGTTGTGCACGACGCAGATCCGGCTGTCCTCGCTGCGGTGCGGATGCGCGTTGGCCTCGGTCACAGGGCCGTGCGTGGCCCAGCGCGTGTGGCCGATGCCGGTCTTGCCGGTCAGCCTGCGCGGCAGCTCGGCCTCCAGGTCCCGGACCCGGCCGACCCGGCGGTAGACCTGGGTACCCCGCGGCGTAAGCACGGCGATCCCGGCCGAGTCGTAGCCGCGGTACTCCAGCCTGGACAGTCCCTCCATCAGGATCGGGACAGCGTTCTGGTGCCCGATGTAGCCAACGATTCCGCACATGGTCTGCCCTCCTGGCTGTCGAGCCCTCTAGCCGTAAACGATCCGGCGCAGCTGGCGCTGCGACAGCTCAGGAGCGGCCACCACGCGCCCGGTGAGCTCCGCGGCGATGAGCGCGAAGGTCTCCGCGTTCTTGAGCCCGTATGCCTGGTGGTGGGCGTGCCGCCGCCTGACGAAGTCCTCGAGGGGCTCGCGATACCAGGCGAGCACGTCCGCTACGACCCTGGCTGCCTCGCCTGCGGACAACCCGGCTGACGCAGCCACCCGGCCGACCAGGTCAGGATCGAGGTTGATCGCGCTGGCGCTGGGTTGGGAACCAGCACTGAGCATTGGCCCATACTGCTTTCTGTTAACCGCCAACGACAAGTTCTTGCCCGGAATCGGGCAAGAACTTGTCCTTCGCCCGAGACTACGCGAGATCTAGAACAGACCGGGCTACGCTTCGTCCCCCCAGCGGGAAGGCTGCTGGCCCGGCGTATGAGCCACCTTGCGGAATACTGTCCCTCATGACCGAGCGCTTCGCCCTGGAACTCGGTGACGGCCGGTCCGTCGACGTACTCGCTGGCGGGCCTTCCGATGCGCTGCCGCTGGTGTTCCACACCGGAACGCCGGGCGGCCTCGTGCCGGTGGTTTCCCTGATCGACGCCGCCGCTGCGGCGGGCCTGCGACTGATCCAGTACGCCCGCCCTGGCTACGGGAACTCCAGTCCGCAGCCGGGCAGAACGGTCGCTGATGCTGCGGGCGACGTCGCGGCGATACTCGACCAGCTCGGAGCAAGCAGCTTCCTGACAGCGGGCTGGTCCGGCGGCGGGCCGCATGCGCTGGCCTGCGCAGCGCTGCTGCCTGGCCGCTGCCTGGCAGCGGCCAGCATCGCCGGCGTTGCCCCCAGAGACGCCGACGGCCTGGACTGGCTGGCAGGCATGGCGGAAGAGAACCATGCGGAGTTCGCTGCCGCCGAGGCCGGCCCTGAGCCCCTGACCGCGTTCCTGGGCGTCGCTGCTGAAGAGCTTGCCCACGTCACCGGCGATGAGCTCGCCGCGGGGCTTGGCGGGCTGGTGACAGCCGCCGACCGGGCCGTGCTGGCCGGCCAGTTCGCCGACTACCTCGCGGACTCCTTCCGCGCCGCCCTCAGCACCGGCATCGCGGGCTGGCGAGATGACGACCTGGCGTTCACCTCGGGCTGGGGATTCACGGCCGGCCAGATCGCCACGCCAGTGTCGGTCTGGCAGGGTGACCTGGACGCGATGGTGCCGCACGCCCACGGCCAGTGGCTCGCCAGCCGGATACCCGGCGCCAGCGCGCACCTGCTGCCCGGCGATGGGCACCTCACGCTCGTTGCCGCCAGGCTCCCCGACATCATCGCCGACCTCACGGCCCTGGCCGGGCAGCCCTGACCTAGCGCTCACCCGGATCCCGATCCGCGCCAGCCTGCCTGGCCCTTCGCCCACGCGACGAGCATCGCCGCACCGCGAGGCTGTGCATGAACTTGTGGACAATTTGAGGAATGCGGCGGTCCGCGGTGGATAAGGGTGCGAATCTTGTGGACAGCCGGTGGACGGCCAAAGAACCTTGGAATTACTCGCCGAAAGACCTTGTGCGCACCCGCCCAGTAGCAGTAGAAATTCTCTCACCACCGATGGCGGGCCAATCCCCGGAGCACTCCGGAGAACGTCGGGGTGACGGGAGACCGGCACTCGGACGGTGCCTCATTACCGGTGGTGGCTGGGCAGCGCACCGGCCGCCGAGTCATCGGCTCGCTCGCGCACCCGGGCCGGTGAAGGCCCCTCCATCTCATACATGGAGGGGCCTTCACTACGTCTGCCCGGTTTCTTGCGGCCAAATGATCACCCGCTGCTGATTACCACGGCACGTTTCCAATGACTGCCACATATTTCGGGCGTAATTTGCTCGCGCCATTTCAGCCTCAAGTAACCGCATCGCTTGCTCAATTGCGACGGAATTGCCGGGCGCAATCATGAAGCGTCGCGATTATGCGGCATTCCGGAAGTCAAGCCCGTGGCCAGTTCCGGGCTCAACGCGCAGGCTGTCGCCTGCCACGACGAAGGCCGGCCGGGTCAACGCACCGAGATCGGCGAACGAGCCATGGTCGATGTCCTCGACGAAGGCTTGCATCGGGAGGCACCGCGCAAGCTGGCCGGAAATGTCCGGCAGCAAGTGCGGCATGACAGGAATGCCGAATGCGCGGGCGAGACTGACAATGCGCAAGAAGGGCGTGATGCCGCCGACTCGGCACACATTCGGCTGGATGTAGTCGCAGCCATGCGCCATCAGCAGATCAAGGAACTGCGCCTCGGAGAACAGGCTCTCCCCGGCAGCCACCGGGATGTCGATGTCGGCGCGCAGCCGGGCATAGCCGCGCGTGTCCTCGGCGGCTAGCGGCTCCTCGAGCCAGTACACGTCGAAGGCCGCGAGGGCCCTCGCGGCACGACGGGCGGCCGGCATATCCCAGAGCTGGTTGGCGTCGAGCATGAGCAGCCGTCGCTGGCCGATCACCCGCCGCACGGCCGCTACCCGCTCCAGGTCTTCTTCCAGGCTCGGCAGGCCTACCTTGATCTTCACGCGGCTGTGGCCGTCGTGCACCCAGCGGCTGACCTGCTCGGTGAGCTGGTCGAGCGGCAGGTGCCTGTTCACGCCGCTGGCATACACCGGGACTGCCTCCCTGCGTGGGCCGATCAGCTCGGCGAGGCTGAGCCCTGCCGCTCTCGCCCGCATGTCCCACAAGCCGATGTCGATCGCGGCCATGGCCAGCGTCGCGATGCCGCTGCCCGCTTCCCGCAAGTGCCAGCGCAGGCGGTCCCACACGGGCTCTGGTGCCACTGGACCGCCCTCGAGCACCCCGCGGCAGTCGGCCGCCAGCATCGCCTGGATGGCCTGCGACCCGGCGTCCACGGTCCAGCTGAAACCGCACCCAGTCGCGCCGTCGGTGCTCCGCAACTCGGTCACGACGACATGCTGGTGAGCGCGATCCGGTCCCCAGGGCACGGGCATCGCAAGTCGCAGTGCCCGCACGGACATGCTCGCGACCCGCGTCATGCCGGCTTCAGGTTGTCCACGTTCATGGCGGGCAGGCAGAACTCGCCACCGAGGTAGTCGAACACCGGGTCATCGGGATCGGGCACGCCATGCTCGGCCAGCGTCTGCTCGGCATACGCCTCGGCGTCGTCATGCGGTTCGTAGCCCAGGGCCCTGGCCTCGTCCAGGCTCACCCAGCCCCCTCTCGTGTTGCGCGACACTCCGTACACGACGCGGTAGCCGGGATCAGGAACCGTCAGGCATGCCTCGAACAGCCGCCCGGCGTCGCCGGGGGAGAGCCAGGTGGCCAGCGCTCGGACCGTCGGCGGGCGCTCAGCGCAGGACAGGATCCTGACGCAGATCGCCTCCATTCCGTACCTGTGGTGATACAGGCTGGCCAGCGCCTCCCCGGTCACCTTGGATACGCCGTAATAGGTATCCGGCGCGGGGAACGCGTAGTCGGCTGCTGGCAGCGCGGACTTCGGGGTGAATCCGACGGCGTGATTCGACGAGGCGAAGATGACACGCCCGACGCCTGCCCTGCGGGCGGCCTCGAACGCCACGTAGGTGCCGTGGATGTTGACATCGGCGATCTGCTCCCACGGCCGCTCGCCGGCCCGCGCAGCGAGGTGGATCATCGCGGACACGCCATCGCATGCCCGCGTCACCGCGGCCAGGTCGGTGATCGACGCCGTCACCACTTCCTCACCGGGCCCGGCTGCGAGCGGCCGGATATCCAGCAGCCGAAGCACCCGGTCCGGCCTGGCAAGCCGCGGCCTGAGCATCTTCCCGATACGCCCGGCAGCCCCGGTAATCAGGACCGTTTTCGTCGCCGTGCGGGGCTCGGTCACAGGGGCAAGCGTAGTGGTGCGGGCCGCGGCCAGCGCTGGGGCCGTGCCGCTTTCAGCGATTAAAGCTCGCTACAACGGCATAACTATGGTCAGGTCAGGATTCGATCAATAGCTCGATAATTGGCTCTCGCCATGCATAATCCGTCCGCGTGTTAATCCTGCCGTAGGTCGGTTACGGTGCGACACTGACCGTAACGGTCCGCGCATGGCCCCAGCTGTCGGCCGCGCGATGAACGCGGGACGGGGAGCCAATGGGCCTGATGATCGAGCTGAGCCAGACCGCGGGCGAGTACGAGGCTGTCGCGCTCCCAGCGAGCGCGGACTGCCCGTCGTCGGCGGTCTTCCTGCGGCGCTCGGCGCGGCCAAGCCGGCGCGCCGTTCTGCACTTGCGCGACATGAGCAGCTCGTTCCCCCCGCCCGACCTGGTCACCTGGTACAACGAGCGCGGTTTCCACTTCTACAGCATGGACGTGGACCTGGCCGAGTCGCCGGACTCGCGGCGCCGCGGCGCGCGGCAGGCGCCCGGTAGCCTGGCGGCCCTGGACGCCGCCCGCCTGCACATGCGGCGGGAGGATGGCATCGACGCGATCATTCTCAGCGCCGAGCAGTCGGCCGCTACTGCAGCCGCCATGTGGTGCCACGAGCGAGAGGGAGCCGAAGCGCTCATCCTGTCCGACCCGGTCTTCGGCCGGCCCGCCCGCGGCGGCCTGTCCATCGCATGCCCGGTGCTGGTTATCGCACGGCAGCGCGGGCTGCGCCGGAGCCGCGACACGATCAGCCTCGGCCAGCACGTGACATGGCTCCACCTAGACGAGGCCCCAGACGGCGGCCTGAATGCGGCGCTCACCCAGCGCAGGAGGCTGTTCGACGAAATGGGCCGCTGGCTCGGCGCGTACATGTACGGGCAGGTCCGTGATCAGCTGCTGTAAATGGCGCTGAACAGAATCGACTGAGCCGTTCGGCATTGCATGAACCGCTGGGACCTCCGTGACGTGTCATCGGCTGACGGCAACAACTCACGTAAGGGGCACAGCATTGGCCAGACTCAACACCATCTGGGCGGCACGCGCGGCCGCGGTGATCGTAGCGATAGGCGGGCTCACCGCGACCGCGGTGAGCCTGTCCGCCGCTCAGGCCGCTCCGGTGGCCGGCAAGAAGGCCACCGTCGTCAAGGTGGTCGACAGGAAGCCGTTCGGCAAGATGCTCGCCAAGACGAACGGGCGCAGCCTCTACATCCTCCCGAAGGGGACGTGCAAGGGCTCGTGCCTGACCGCATGGCCGCCGCTGGTGATGCCCAAGGGCACCTCAGTCCCTGAGGGAACCAAGTGCCTGGGCACGGCGTCGTTCGGTCACAGCCTGCAGGTCACCTACCGCCACGCGCGGCTCTACACGTTCTCCGGCGACAGCGGCACGAGCGTGAATGGCAACGGCGTGGCCGGGTTCAGGGTCGCGAAGGTCTCGACCAGCGCCTGCCCGAAGTGAGCTGCTAGCCCGCCGCTCACGCCATCGCGAGCCCGGCATCCCGCAGATCCGCCCGCAGCTGGCTCGCGCCGCTGTAGCGGACCGCGCGGATGCCGAGCTCGCTGGCCGCCCTCACGTTGGCGGCGGTGTCGTCGATGAAGAGGGTCGCCTCCGGGCGCAGGTCGTACCGGGACAGCAGGATCTGGAAGATCCGACGGTCCGGCTTGGCGACGCCCTCCAGGCCCGAGATCACGCATCCGTCGAACAGGCCGAAGAACGGGTACCTCGCCTGGCGCGCGGGGAAGGTCTCCGCCTCCATGTTGCTCAGCGCGAAGCAGGGCACTCCAGCCGCCTTCACCTCGCCCAGGACGGTGATGGCGTCCTCGTACTGACCCGCGATCATCTCCTCCCCGCGATGCGCCCAGGCCATGATCAGTTCCGCGTGCTCCGGGTGCCGCGCGGCGAGCACGCGGCAGGATGGCTCGATGCTCGCGCCCTTGTCGTGGGACAGGTGCCACTGCGGCGTGCAGATCCGGCCGAGGAAGTCCTCCATCTGGTCGGGGTTGGTGAACAGCTGCCGGTACAGGTGCCTGGGATTCCAGTCAAGCAGGACGCCCCCGATGTCGAACACCACCGCGTCAAAGGTCTGGTCGGCCACCAGCCGACCGTAGCCTACGCAGTGACCTGGACACTCACCTGCGGGTAGCCGGAAGCCCCGTTCGGCTCAGGCGGCTCGATCAGGCTGGTCTGGGTGTACCCGGTCGCGTCTGTGGCCCTCGCCTCGATCAGGTGCGCTCCCGGGGTCGCGTCCCAGGGGATCACCCACTGCCGCCAGGTGTCGATCCCTGGCACTGCGGCGAGGGTGGCCTGGCGCCACGGTCCCCGGTCCACCCGGACGTGGACGGCGTCGATGCCCTTGTGCTGGGCCCATGCCACCCCGGCGATCTTCGTCGGGCCCTGGCTGATGGCCGAGGCGCCCGACGGCACGTCGATTCGCGACTCGGTCTTGATCGGTGCCTGGTCCGACCAGCCGCGCTGCGCCCAGTACGCCACGTTCTTGGCATACGTGGTCACCTCGATGTCCACGATCCACTTGCACGCCGACACGTACCCGTACAGGCCAGGGACCACGGTGCGCACGGGGAAGCCATGCGCCGTGGGCAACGGCTTGCCGTTCATCCCGATGGCGAGCATCGCGTCCCTGCCGTCCATCGCCGTCTGCACCGGCGTCCCTGAAGTGAACCCGTCGAACGAGGTGCAGAACAACTGGTCGGCGCCCGCCTGGATGCCCGCCTTGCGCAGCAGCGCGCCGAGGCTCGTGCCCAGGAACTTCGCGGTGCTGATGTAGGGCCCGCCCACCGGATTCGACACGCAGGTTAGGGTCAGGTAGTCCTCGATCAGCGGCTGCCTGATCAGGTCGTCGTAGCTCAGCGTGAGCGGCCTGTCCACCATCCCGTGGATGCGAAGCTGCCAGCTCGACGGGGGAATCTGCGGGATCACGATCGCGGTATCGACGCGGTAGAACTGCCCGTTCGGCGTGATGAACGGGCCAAGGCCGGGAATGCGCAGGTTGCAGCCATCGGGCAGTGGCGGCACCGGCCGCGTGGCCGCTGGGAGCTTCATCGAGGAGATGGCCGCCTGGACGCTCTCTCCCTCGCTCAGCAACCTGCCGCCGAGGTAGGCGACGGCAGCCGCGCCCGCGGCCGTCGCGCTCCAGCTCACGAACTGGCGCCTGCTGGGCGCGCTGACCTGCTCCTTCTCGGCCGACGGCCGAGCCGCGCGGGTCAGCAGGACGAGGGTCAGCGCCGCGGCTCCCGACCCGACCAGCGTCGGCAGCACGTCGACCGGACCCGCGGTGGGCCTGGTTGCCGCAGCGATCACTCCGACCACCGCGAAGACGCCAATCCCGACTAGGCCGCGGCCGATGCCTCGCAGGGCGAGAATCCCGATGGCGCCGCAGAACAGGCCGAGCACGACGACCACGCCGATCTGCAGCACGAGCTTGTCGTCGGGGCCGAATTCGCTGATGGCGAAGTTCTTGACCGCCGGCGGGCTGAGGTCGATCATCATCTCGGCCACGGCGACGACCGGCGACCCGATCAGCCCGGTGAAGCCGGCGACCAGGAAGCCAACGGTCACGCCGGTCGTGCCTGCCAGCAGCCCGGCCATGATGCCGCGCAAGTGCGCGCGCGTAACACGGATCACACTTGTCATTCGTATCAGCACAGGGTCGCGGATTGGGCCATACCGGTGCGGGCCAAGCCACAGTCCCCTCGGTGACGAATAGGTTATGTGGGCATGACCGACGGTGACTTCCTCGCGGGTCCGGACAGCGGTCCGCGGCCGCGCGCGGGGGCGGCCAGGCTGGACGACCTGCTGCCCGCCGTGGCGCGCGGCGACGACCGCGCCTACGAGGCGCTCTACGACCTAGCCTCCGGATGGGTGCTCGGGGTCGCGCGGAAGGTACTGCGCGATCCCGCTCAGGCCGAGGAGGTCATGCAGGAGGTCCTGCTCGAGATCTGGCGAACGGCCAGCAGGTTCGACCCGGCGCTTGGCTCCGGCACGAGCTGGGTCATGACGCTCGCCCACCGCCGCGCCGTGGACCGGGTGCGTTCCGAGCGCAGCCATGTCACCAGGGAGCTGCGTTCGGCTGTCGCGGTGATCGACTACGACGAGGTGGCGGAGGCCGTCGAGGCGAGCCTGGACAGGGAGCGAGTCCAGCGCTGCCTTACCTCGCTGACCGAGCTCCAGCAGGAGTGCGTGAGGCTCGCCTATTACGGCGGCTACACCTACCGCGAGGTCGCCGAGCTGCTTGGCGTGCCCGCTGGCACGGTCAAGACCCGAATGCGCGACGGGCTGATCAGGCTCCGCGATTGCCTGGGGGTGCAGTGATGACGTCCAGCGACCCTGACCTGCACACCCTGGCCGGAGCGTACGTGCTCGACGCTGTCGGGCCGGACGAGCGCGCCAGGTTCGCCGCGCACCTCGCCGACTGCGCCGAGTGCCGCCAGGACGTCAGGGAACTGCGTGAGGCGGCGTCCCGGCTCGGCACGGCGGCCGCCCTGCGGCCACGACCTGACCTGCGCGACCAGACGATCCAGGCCGCATCGCGCATTAGCCAGGTTGGTCCCGTTCTGCAAAATGGAGCAAACGGGAAGAGTGACGGCCGGCGGGCCGTCCACATCCGGTCATGGCTGACGTTCCCCCGACTCGCGCTTGCCGCTGCGCTGGTCGCCATCGCCGGCGCGGTCGGGGTGGTCCTGGTCGGGCGCGGCTCGCCGGCCCCGCAGCAAGGTCACATGATCACGTCCGTGCTCAAGGCCAGCGACGCGGTCATGCTGACCGCCAAGATCAGCTCGGGCGGGATGGCCACGGTCGTGATCTCGCACCACGAGCACATGGGCGTGTTCATGGCGCACGACCTGCCCGCGCTGCCCGCCGCCGAGCGCTATGAGCTCTGGCTGATGGGGCCACGCGGCGACCGGCCAGCCGGGATGCTGCGGACAAGGCGGGGCATGGCCGGACCTGCGCTTCTTGTCCAGGTGACGCGAGGCGACAAGATCGGCCTGACGATCGAGCCGGCCAGCGGATCGCCGCGCCCGACATCGGCCATGCTTGTCCTGATCGGACCGAATAGCCGACCCTGAAGACCGGTCTGCCGCGCAGCGTTGCCGGGAAGGTAGTGAAGACGACTTTCCAAACCGGTCACCTGCGGGAGCTCGCCATGATCTCGCTTCGGATTAGCAGACTCTGCGTGGCCGCCGGCTGCGCAGCCGGACTTGCCCTGACGCTGGCAGCTTGCGGCACCTCGAACACGACGAGCGCGAAAGCCATCGGCACCCACACGTCCTATCCCAGGCCGGCTAGCGCTACGCCGACGCCGACGTCGTCGCCGGTCGGCACGGATTGCAGCATGATCCCCGGCCATGGCACGGCCAGCCTGGCCACAATGAGTACGAAGGATGCGATTCAGGCAGCATCCGGCAATCCGCGCCTGTCGGTATTCATCGCCGCCGTTCGTGCTGCCGGACTGGATGGCACGCTCAACGCGCGGCACGCCTTCACGCTGATGGTCCCGGAGAACGAGTCGTTCTCTACGCTTTCCAAGACCGACCTCATCCACCTGCGTAACTCAGGCGACCTGAAGAAGATCGTCAGCTATCACGCGCTCAACACCCGGGTCAGCCCATCGCAGTTCAGCGCGCGCGGCGCCACCTACGCGACCATGGAAGGCAGTTCCGTGCGCCTGTCGAAGTCGGGCTCGACCTACGAGGTCAACGGCGCCAAGGTGATCTGCGGTGACATCAAGACCTCGAACGCGACCGTCTACATCATCAACAAAGTGCTCCTGCCGCCGGGAACCTAGCAGCGGTCACGGTGCATCGTGCGCGGCGCGCTCGGCGACAGGCTAACGTTGG
>JASHXW010000483.1 GCA_030043395.1 Streptosporangiaceae bacterium | reverse complement strand
GGAAGCCGGAGCGTGCGGGTCAGCTTCCGCAGGCAGGTGAAGCCCATCTGCACGCACAGCCGCGCCGTGAACGGCGCGCTCGCCGGGCAGGCCGCGAGGTGCAGCGCGGCCGCGTCGAGAACGGCTAGCTGGGAGACAACCCAGGAGCTGTGCGGCTCAGGCGACCGGAAGCGGAGCAGCGACGGGTAACTGGAGTGCGACTCTGCCACGTCGGCAGACCAGCGCTCCCAGTCGTCGTAGATAACCGATAGCTGATCCACGCCATGCACGATCTGTGCCCTGGCCAGCAGCTCCGGCCCCCACGCGGGACTCCCGGCACGGGGACCGAGCAGCGTAACAACCGTTTCACGCCGGTTGTAGGCCGCATAGAGGGTTGGAAGGTAGGCGATCTGAAGGGCCACGATGATCAGTCCCGAGGCAGCCGCGAGGAACTCCGCGACGCTTGGTTCCGTGCCGCTCCTGACGGCGAACCCGAGAGTGAACAACGACGAGCCCGCTTCGCGAAGGGCATCAGGGAAGCTGCCTCCGGCCGGCCACAGCAACAACCCGTAGCCGACCACGAAGCCGGCCAGCCAGATGAACAAGAGCAGGCCGAGCGTGGCGACTGGCTGGCTAGCGAGCAGGGCGTCACGCCGCTCCCATCGCGTTACGAAGCGACCGCATGCGGTGTACACCTTGTCGACGAACCGGTCAACGAGCTTGATGAACCCGATGCGTCCCCTGGGGATGACGAGGGTGATGGCTACGTTCACCCATACGGCGCCGATCAGTAGTACCCCGAGAACTGCTCCTGCGATGCGCACGTCCCGATGCTAAAGCTGGCATACGCGGCGCGACGCGGTGTTTCGCAGGTCCTTTCCCGGCCAGGCTCACAGCTTGCGCCGGTACCGGATCCGGCATGGCGACCGCGGGCCCTTGAACGCCGGCGTGCGCACTGGTACCGGATGAGCGTCGGTCAGGGTCAGGTCGAACTGCTGGAACAGCTTGGTCAGCGCGACGTGCGCGAGCAGGTCGGCGAAGTGCTCGCCCAGGCACCTGTGTCCGCCACCGCCAAACCCATGCAAGTAGCCGGCTAGCTCGGGATGGGCCAGATAGCGGTCGGGACGGTAACTCTGCGGATCCTCGAAGATGCCGGGTAGTCGGTGCGACAGCACCGGCGCGATGAAGACGTCAGCGCCTTCAGGGATGAGGTGACCGCGCAGCTCGACCGGCCGGACGGCCCGGCGGATCATGAGCGGGACGACCGGGTGCAGGCGCATGGTCTCGCGCAGCGCCCGGTCAAGGCAGGCCATGCGGTGCACGGCGGCCGGGTCGAGCCCGTCGCCGCCGGGCGCCACCTCTTGCTGTTCGGCGAGGACCTTCGCGAGCTCGTCCGGGTGCTGGAGCAAGTCGATTACGGCCCAGCCCAGATGACCGGTGGTGCTGTCGTGCCCGGCAAAGACCGTGCTCAGCACCTCCTGCACGACCTGGCTCTCGGGGACCGGCTCGCCATCGAGCCCTGTAGCCGACGCCAGCACCTGCAGATAGTCAGGCGGATCCACGGGGCTGTCGCGCCTGGCCCGGACCAGTTCGCCCGCGGCGGCGCGGAGCCTGTCCCGCGCGCGCCTTGCGCGCACCAGGTGCGGGGCCGGTACCCAGGCCGGCGTGATCGGATCGACGCCGCGGATGAACAATCGGAAATCCCTCGCAGCGGTGGGCGGCATCCGGCGGACGAAGTCATCGCCGACGAGCGCCTCCATGAGCACTCCGAGCACCAGGTCGTTCATTTCGGTCGGCAGGTCGAAAGTACCCTCGCTGCCGAGACGTGCGGTGAACTGGGCGCAGCGGCGCTCCATGATGGCCAGGTGCCCTGCCGCCATCTTGCCCCTGAACAGCGGAAGCCCGATCTCGCGCTGGCGCTGGTATTCGTCCGGGTCAGCGTTGTAGTACAAGTCCGGGCCGAACAGGTCGGCGGTGAATTCAAGGCTCGGGCCGATCAGCAGGCTGCGGTCGGTCTCCTTGAAGTACCACCTGGCCAGGTCCGGGCCGACCAGGATCACTGCCGGGCGTCGGCGCAGGCGCAGCCGGAAGATCTCGCCGTGCTCGCCGTAACCACGTTCCAGCAGCCGCGGGTGATCACGCAGGAACTCAAGGCCATGCCCGGCGACCGGCAGCGCGCCCGAAACCAGCGGGGGCAGCTTGGCGGGGTGCCCATGTCCGGCCCCATTGCCATTGACCAGCGAGCCATCTCCGGCCAGCACGGAGCTTGGCCCTCCTTCCGCGCGCTCACTGGCCAGGTGCTCTGGTGCGTCCATGACCAGCATCTCCCTCTACGCTCGCGCCTGAACGGGCCTTGTGCTGCGGCAAAGCGACGACTACGCCGGGCATCTACAGCTCTAAGAATGACTCCCTGTCATGCCCTGTGCCACCGAAGTGCCGCGGTCGGAGCAGTAGTCAAAGTTGGTGGCGAAGGCGGCGTGCCGGCGTCCCCTGACCTCCCAGCGCAGCGCAGGATCGGATCTGCCAGGAGAGGGCGCCGAAGCACTCCCCGCCCATGGTGCCAGGCAATCGAGCCCGCATGACGCGCCAGCACCGCCACTCCCGCCCACGCGCCAGCCGCAGCCACGAGCAGAAACGAGGCTGATGGCGCCACCTGCCGCAGGCTGGGCGTCGTCCAGTTCACGGCGAGGCTGCCACGATCGGCCGCACAGCGCGCATCGGCATCGCGGTTCTCCCCTCATGACGGATACGACGCAAGTGGACTCTCGCGCAGCACCGTGTGAAACCCCGTGTGAACCGGCGAAGCCAGCGGCTGGATGCAGATTCGCAGAACCCGATGATCCGCGCGCGGTGGCCAACCATCGTTTGGATGCGAGCGCTTGTTAGCCCGGGTCGGTCAGCGCATCGGGCAACGCGGGCGCGATGTCGGTGTGGCCGAAATCGTCTCCCTTGAATAGCAGGGCTTCTCCCGTGGCTTTAGCCAGGGCGTAGGCGAAGCAGTCGCCGAAGTTCAGTCCCGCCTTGTGGCCGCTGCCCTTTCCGAAATCTCGGTACGCCTCTCTCGCGATGCGAGCTTGATCGATGGTCACGGCCTCCACCCGAAGGTCCGCAGCCTGAACGAGATCATCGAAGCGGCGACTAGCGACCGGATCCCGGCTGGCGTCGATGACGACGGCGGTCTCGACGAAGTTGGCCGCCGAGATCCTGCGGACCTGCGCTCTCTCGATAGCAAGCGCCATGTCGCGGGCATCGTCTTCAGCCCGGAGGATCGCGACGAGGGCTGAGGTATCGACAATCACGCCGGCAGCCCACGCTCGTCATAGAGAAGATCGCCGTGATCCGCGCTGCGATAAGGCTCGCGGAGTCGCGGCGCGGTGTCCGCGCCGATCGCCAGCAGTCGTTCGGCCATGCCAGCCTCGCGCAAATGGCGGACACGTTCCAAACGCTCACGAACAGCGATAGTCACCGCCAGTGTCTGCGTCTCACCAGTCAGCGCGGCCAGTTCTTGCACCAGTTCATGGGTCTCGACGTTCTTGATGTTGAGGCTCATGATCTACCCTTCTACCCGATTACTGGTACCAAGGTACCATGTAGAGAGGCGGCTGGGTCTGATGGCACGTCGGAGTCTCATTGGTCAGTTGCCGCCGACGTGCTGGGTGGCTGGTGCGCTGCGGTGGCGGTGGCATGGGCTTTGATGAAAGCGGCGATCCGGCTGTTCAGCTCCTCGATCCGGTTGAAGCCGCCGTGACTTCCGGGGACGACGGCGACTTCCGCGTTCGGCATGAGGCTTCCTCGTTCCCGGGCTTCCGTCGGCGTAAGCATGGCGCTGCGCGCGCCGGTAACCAGCAGGACTGGCACGCCGATCGCGCGGAGATCGCCGTCGCTCAGGACGCCAGGGAACTTCGGCTCGGCGTGGTAGCCGCGGATGGCTGACCACATGAGCGTCATGAGCTCCGGCTGCAGCATGGCCGGGCTGTCCAGCCGCCGTGCGAGGTGGCGGCGCAGCGGCATCGGGGTCAGGCTGGCCAGTCCGCTGACGGACAGCCACCACCAGAAGCGGGCGTCGAGCTTGGTAAGCCCGGCGGGATCGAGCAGCGTGATGGAGGCGACCCGGCCAGGCGCGCGGATCGCCTGGTTCATCGCGACCCAGCCGCCGTAGGAGAAGCCGACCAGATGCGCGGGACGGTCGCTGAGCTTTCCGAGGAGCTCGCCCAGCCAGGCCGCGCAGTCGTCCGGGGGAGTCATCAGGGCGCGCGCGACGCTGGGATTCGCGTCGCCGGGCATGTCGATCCCGTACACAGGCCCGGTCGCCGCGAGCGCCGCCACATGGGGGAACCAGGCTGCCGCGTTGCCGCCGGCACCGGTGAGCAACACGACCGGAACTCCGCTTGGGTGCGTCCGGTAGGCGTGGACTCGCGTGGTCGCGGTCGCGGTCTCGACGTCGAACTCCTCGCATGGCTGCGGCCACAGCGCGAAGGCCCGCTCGTAGGCGGCCATGAACCGCTCGCGCGCCGCATCGTCTGTCCACGATCCCGGCTCGCCGGCGGAGGCCAGGTCCGCTGCGCCGGTGATGCGCTTAAGCACGGACACGCGCCGCCTCCCTCCACGACTGAGCCTTCTTTATGATACGAACGTATCATTACCTAGGGCTATGCAGGTCTGCGATGTAGGGGAGCGGATGCCGAAGCAGGTCGATCGCGAGCAACGGCGAAGGGAGATCGCGGACGCCTTGCTCCGCGCGGCGGCCAAGCGCGGCCTGCATGCCACGGGGATGCGGGAGGTCGCGGCCGAGGCCGGCGTGTCCCTCCGGCTGGTCCAGTACTACTTCGGCACTAAGGAAGAGCTCCTGCTCTTCGCCATGCAGCACCTGGCAGCCCGGTTCGCCGAACGGGTCATGGCGCGAGCGCGGCTCAATCGCTCCGGCGCGTCAGATGGCCCGGCCAGCCCGCGCGACATCATCGTGGCCATCCTGACCGAGGCCCTGCCCGCCGATGGCGAAAGGCGGACCTTCGCCATCCTCTCCGCGGCCTATCTAGCGCTCTCCCTGACCGATCCGGCGCTGGCGATCGCGCCCCTCGTGAGGAACTCAGCGGCGGTGACCGACGTGGTGGCCGCCCAGTTGCGAACCGCCCAGGCCGGTGGCGACGCACCAGTCTCCTTGGACCCAGAGCTTGAGG
>JASHXW010000044.1 GCA_030043395.1 Streptosporangiaceae bacterium | reverse complement strand
ACGTCATCCGGCCTGCGCAAGGAGCTCTTCGCCGGGCTCTCCTTCGTGCTCAGCCATCGAGTCCTGCGCAAGATCGCCGCTTGCACGGGAACGGCGAACTTGTTCGGCTCCATGGCTGCCGCCCTGGAGATCCTGTTCCTGGTCCGCGTCTTGCATGTCAGGCCAGCCGACACCGGACTGCTGGTCAGCGTCGGGAGCCTGGGCGGCGTCGCCGGCGGCATCCTGACCCGCCCGCTCTCGCGGCTGATCGGGAACGCCCGCATCATCTGGTTCTCGATGCTGGTATTCGGGGCGATCCCGGTTGTCATGCCGCTGACCGAGCCCGGTCCCAGGCTGGTCCTCTTCCCGGTCGCCATCGCGGGACTCAGCTTCACGGCGGTCCTGTACAACGTGGCGCAGCTGAGCTACCGCCAGCTCATCTGCCCGCCCGAGTTGCTCGGCCGGATGAACGCGGCCATCCGGTGGATCGTCTGGGGCACGCTGCCGCTCGGCGGGCTGCTTGGCGGTGTCCTTGGCAGCGCCAGCGTTCTTGGCATCAGGAACACGATCTGGGTCAGCGTGGCCGGGTCCTGGGCCGCGGGCTTCTGGGTGCTTTTCTCGCCGCTGCGGACCATGCGCGATATTCCGGTGCGCGAGATCGCCGCTAGGCCCGAGCGCATGCCCGAGGAAGGGCTGGCTACTGCCTGATCAGCTTCCGCCAACGCCGAGTGTGGTGAGCAGGACGAGGGTGACCGTCGTGAGGGCGAGCAGGCCGTGCCCGATCACGACAGCGAGGGGGAAGTGTCGTTCTGGCGGGACGGCCAGGTCGCTACCAGGGCGACCGGCCGGCGCGCCTTGTTCGCCATTTCGACGCGACTGGCGGGAGGGCAGCGTCTGGCTGCGGTAGACGCCGATCCAGCGCACGGCCATGGTCAAGCCGAAGGTCACCACTATCGCGAGGTCCGCCAGCGTGATGTCGGCCAGCTCGTCGTTGCCGGTTATGAGGTAAGCCACCCACACGGCCAGCCCGCCCAATGCGAGTACCACATGGCCGGCGATCACCGGGACGGGAAGCCGCGTCGCGGCGGCTCGCTGGAAGTCCGGGTCGTACTCGATCAGCCAGATCGCCAGAAGGAACAGGCCGCCCAGCGCTGTGACGATCCATGCTGCGAGCGCGATTGCCGACATGTGCGTTCTCCAGGGGGCAGGGGTGTGGTCGCACGTTCCGGTCAATGAGGTTTACGGCAATGGCGAGCTCACGGTTCAGCGGTGTCCTGACTTTGCCCCTGATGACTTTCAGCGCGACGCGGCCTCGAACCGGTCGACGATCTCCCTCGCGAGCGCAAGCGAGGAGGTCGCGGCCGGTGACGGCGCGTTGCGAACGTGCGTGGCGCCCGGTGTCTGGGAGATCACGAAGTCGTCCACGAGCCGCCCGTCCCGGCCCACCGCCTGCGCCCGCACGCCGCTTGCCGGCTCGGGGTCGATCGCGACGGTCGCGACCGCAGGGACGTACTGCGCGCACTTGCTGACGAAGAGCTTGCGGCTGGCCGCCATCGCGATCTCACTGAGCCCAGTGCGCCAGAACTGCCTGGCGACTCCCCACGTGCCGGGCCAGCGCGCGGTCTCCCAGGCGTCCCGCAGCGTGCCCCGCCCATGCCGGGCATGGCCATTGCGTGACGGGATGAGCAGCGCGGTCGGCCCGAGCATCACGCCCCCGCCGATATGCCTGGTGACATGCACGCCGAGGAACGGAAGCGCCGGATCAGGGACTGGATAGACCAGGCCGTTCACGATGCAAGGCTGGTCAGCCGCGATCCGCAAGTAGCTGCCCCGGAATGGCACCACGCGGGGGTCGGCGGGAGCCCCGGCCGAGACGGCCAGCCGATCGGACCACAGTCCGGCGCACGCGATCACCCAGTCAGCGCGGATGCTGCCATCGGAATGAACCAGAGCCGTGGCCGCGCGAGCGCCTTGCTCGCGGTGGATCGCCTGGACCGCGCAGTCAAGGGCGAACGTCACGCCCTTCGCCCGCAGCTCGCGCTCGATCGCCCGGGCAACTGCTGCGAAGTCCACGATCCCGGTCGCTGGCGAGTGCAGCGCGGCGATCCCGCGGCACTCGGGCTCGATCCTCGTGATCTCCGCCGCGCTGACCCGGCGCAGCCCGGGCACCCCGTTCGCATGGGCGCGCGCCTCAAGGTCGGCGAGCCTGCCGAGCTCGTGCTCTCGCAGTGCGACGATCAGCTTGCCGCACCGCTCGTACGGGATCGCGTTCTCCTCGCAGAACCGATACATGAGCTGGGCACCTTGCACGCATAGCCGCGCCTTGAGGGAGCCGGGGGAGTAGTAGACGCCGGCGTGAATCACGCCGGAGTTATGTCCGGTCTGATGCTGCGCTACCCCGGATTGCTTGTCGACGACGATCACGCTCGCGTCCGGACGCCGCGCCAGGACCTCCCTCGCGACCGCCAGGCCCACGATCCCGGCTCCTACGACGGCGACGTCATAGCGATCGTCTGTCACTCGTGGCACCCTTTCGCGCGTCTACTTCCGGGGAGCATAGTTGCACTGCATGGTGCCGCCGGGGATGTCAGCCGAGGGCGTCACCTGGTAGAAACGGGCCATGACGGCATCGGCTGACATCCCCGACCTGGCGGACGTGCTCGCCGCACGCGAGCGGATCGCGCCGTACCTGCGCCCGACCTCGCTGTACCGCTACCCGGCCCTCGACGCCATGGCCGGCGCTCGCCTGTGGGTGAAGCACGAGAATCACCAGCCGGTCGGGGCGTTCAAGGTACGTGGCGGGGTGAACCTGGTCAGCCAGCTCAGCGAGGACGAGAGGAAGCGCGCTGTCATCACCGCATCGACCGGCAATCACGGGCAGTCCGTCGCCTATGCCGCCGACCTGTTCGGCGTGCGGGCGATCGTCTGCGTGCCTGAGCACGCCAACCCGGTCAAGGTCGAGTCGATGCAGGCGCTTGGAGCGCAGATCATCTTTCACGGCAAGGACTTCGACGATGCACGCGAGCACTGCGAGAAGCTCGCCGCCGAGAAGGGTTACCGCTACATCCACTCGGGCAACGAGCCGCACCTGATCGCGGGCGTCGGGACGTGCACGCTGGAGATCCTGCAGGAGCGGCCGGACCTCGATGCCATCGTCGTCCCGGTGGGCGGCGGCAGCGGTGCCGCCGGGGCTTGCATCGTCGCCAAGTCGGTCAGGCCGTCGATCGAGGTCATCGGCGTGCAGTCGCAGGCCGCACCTGCGGCCTACCGGTCATGGAAGGAGGGCAAGCTCGTCACCGACGCCATGGCCACGTTCGCTGAGGGGCTGGCGACCAGAACCGCGTTCGATCTGCCACAGCGCATCATGCGAGCGCAGCTTGACGACTTCGTCCTGGTCTCCGACGACATGCTGCGGGAGGCGACCCGCACGCTGATCGCCAAGACGCGCAACCTCGTGGAGCCAGCCGGCGCAGCGGCCTTCGCCGGGGTACTCGCTGATCCCGGCCGCTTCGCCGGACGCAACGTCGCGGTGATCTGCAGCGGCGGCAACATCAGCTCGGCCCAGCTGCTCGACATGCTGGCTGAGCCTGCACGCCAGGCCGAAATCTAGGCATGGACCCAGAGGTGCTTGCGGCCCTTCAGCGGGTCAGGGTGGTGGATGACGAGAATGCCACGTTCAGGGTGCCCAGGCTGCTTATCCGAAGCGCGGAAGGTCTCGAGCTTGCCGGGCCATTGAGTTGGGACCTGTGCTATGGCGGGCTGCCCATTGCCGCCGGGGAGCTTAGCCCGGATCAGGATCTCGCGTTCATCGAGGTCCCCTCGATCGAGGAGGCCATGGACTCCGCGGGCCTCACCATCGCCGTGCGGCTCGGGGATGGTGCGCCTTGCCTGGTCGAGGCGATCTGCGTGCGGCCGATGCGGCCGGCGACTCGAGCCGAGGCGACGGCACGCGTGAAGTGGCCCGACCTGCGCAGCCAGGGGGAAGCGCCACCGTTCCGGCGACCTTTCCTGGCCGGGATCGGGAAGGTCCGCGCAGCAGGCTCTCCCGATGGGGCCACTGATCCGGGCGGCCAGCGACGCGTCTGCATCTACCGCGAGTGCTCGGTGTTGCTGGAATACCGGCGCCGGCGGATGCAGGGGGAAGCGGGTGCGGCGCCGCCGCAGGCCGGACCGGACCGGACGAGCTAGGCAGGCAAGATGCTCAGCTGGCTTGTGGGTGCGCTGCTGGCCGCATGGCTGCTGCTCACCGTGCTGCGCAACGTTCCGCGGCTGCGGGTGCCGTTGGCGCGCGGCGACGCGGGCCGGATGCTGCCCGACTGGGCACTGTTCGCGCGGCCGCAGACCAAGGACATGGTCTTGCTCCGCCGGGACCTGCTCCGGGACGGAACGCTGACCAGGTGGCGGGAGGTCGAGGTGGCCGGTCCCCGGCGGTGGTACAACTTCATCTGGAATCCAGACCTCGGCCCTCGGCGCGCTTTCCTCGCGCTGGCGGGCGGCGTCGCCGCCGAGGCCAGACGAGGCCGCCGACTCCCCAAGGACGCCCAGGGTCAGGGCACGCCCACGGCGCTGCCGGCGATGATGACCGTCCCGTACCTCGCCGCCCTGCGTTACGTGTCGGAACGGTCTCATGGCGCAGTCGAGGCCACGCAGTTCATGATCATGACCGTAGCGGACCAGGCGATCACGGGTCGCTACGAGCTCGGCGAGCCGGGCAGCATCGAGTTCGTCTCCGAACTGCACCTGGTCAGTGGGTCGACTGTGCTGGACCCGGCCCGCGATGAGCCGCGATGATCGGCATCCCCGCGCTCACGTCAGCGTTTGGCGCGATGTCGTGGATGCTGCGGATCGGCTCGGTCGGCGTGGCGATCTCGTCCCTGGAGTCGCTGGTACGTCGCGCAGACCTTGGGCCCGCCGGCGTGCTGGACGGAGAGGTTCAGCTCACTAGGGCCCGCTGGCTGCTGCCGCTGCGCTTCCTCGCGCCGGCGGGCCCTGCCGTGGTCCTCACCGCAGTGCGGTTGGCGGCCGCCTGCGCGGTGATCGCGGGTGCCAGCAGCTTCGAGGTGATCCGCGCGGGCGCCATCGCCATCGCGGTCACCACGGTGCTCCTGCGGTTCCGCTCTCCGCTGGGCATTCATGTCTCAGGTGCCATGGTGATGATCACCTTCACGGCCGCCGCACTCGGGCTGGCCGTTGGCACCCGGCTCTCGCTGATCTTCGCCCTGGCCTTCATCGCAGCCCAAGCTTTCCTGGCCTACTTCGTGGCTGGCGCGGCCAAGCTCGCGCAACCGTCGTGGCGGTCCGGCCAGGCGATACCACTCATCTCCTCGAACCTGACGTGGGGAAACCGATCGCGGGCCGTCTTGCTGAAGTCGCATCCTCGCATGTCCCTGGCACTGTGCTGGATCACGATGCTGGGCGAGTGCAGCGTGCCGCTGACGCTGGTCATGCCGCTCCCGATAGCCATAGCGATCCTCGCGTGCGCGGGCTCCTTCCACGTGATCACGGCCTTCGAGATGGGCTTGAACAGCTTCGTGTGGTCTTTCGGATCCACCTTTCCGGTGATCATCTTTTGGTGGTTCTGGCTGCACGGCTGACGGGGCCTGCCGATCGTGCCCGCCAATCGCAACGCCATATGTCCGTAGGTATTGACAATCTCTTGTCCGAACCTAACGATGGTGCCGAGCCTGCTGGTTCCTTCCATTTGCGCTCCCACACAGGAGGTGGGCAGGTGGCTAGTAGTGAGGTAGGGACTGCGAGAGCCGAGAGCGGTGAGCCGGGGCGTTTGTTCATCCGGCAGACCTCCGGACTGGTCAGGGAACTGGGGATCCCGGCCGCGATAGGAATCTCACTCGCGTCGGTCGCGGTCGTGAACACCTTCATCAACTTCAACGCGGGCCTGACGGCGTTCCCGAAGTCGGACATGTACCTGCCGCTGGTCGCAGGTGCCATCATCTGGCTGGTCGCGATGTTCGCCTACCGGTACTTGCTGCGGGCCGTCCCAAGGGCCGGCGGTGAGTACGTCTACCTATCCCGCATCGTGTCGCCGGTCGTCGGGTCGATCGCCGGCCTGGGCATCGCTGTCGTCTTCACCTACATCCTGTCGACGAACGCCCATTTCGCCGCGCAGTTCACGCCGTTCATGCTGAGCGGCTTCGGGCAGATCTTCCACAGTTCCTCGCTGGCGCATGCCGCGACCACTGTGACTAGCGACGGCTGGGTCTTCGGGATCAGCCTGATCGTCATGGTGATCGTCGCCTTGCTCTCGCTGTCCTCGGTGAAGATCGTGGCGCGGATCATCTTCGGCCTGATCCTGCTGCAGCTGCTGGCCTTCGTCGTCCTGATCATCGTGCTTGCGGCCAACTCCAAGGGCGACTTCCAGTCGGCTCTCGCGGCCTTCAGCCACCATCCGGGCGCTTACCAGGCCATGATCAGCGCGGGTAAGTCGAACGGCGTGCTCTTCGGCAGCTCGATAGCGTCGATGATCGCGATCATCCCGTTCATGGTCCTGAACTACAACGGCGTCCTGTATTCCTACTACGTCGGCGGCGAGCTGCGCCGGCCCGGCAGGACCTACCTGTACGCGTCCGTGGTCAGCCTGGCCGTGCTGCTCGTGCTCTGGGGCGGCGTCTGGGCGCTGCTCCGCGCGCACGTCGGCCTGCCATTCATGCAGGCGCAGGCCAACCTGAGCACGATCAACCCCACCGCCTACGGGCACATCACGAGCTTGAACTCGGTAGCCGGCGGACTCGGCTACGGGATGCTCCTGACCAGCAATCCCATCGCCAGGCTGCTGTTCGCGACTGCCGTGCCGTTCGCCGAGATCGCGGTCAACCTGGCCTTCGTGATGGTCACGACTCGCGTGCTGTTCGCCCAGGCATTCGACCGGCTGCTGCCCGTGCAGGTCGCGAAGGTCGGCGAGCGCAACCACGCGCCGAACGTCGCCATCGGGATCGTCCTGGTCCTGGGCGCGGTGTTCTGCTACGTGACCAGCTTCGTCAACCTGAGCAACATCGTGGCGCTGCAGAGCCTGTTCTTCGCGCTGATCCTGCTCGCAGGCGGCGTGGCGGCGACGTTCCTGCCATCGCGCCGGCCCGACCTGATCACCACGGACAGCGGCATGTCCGATACCGATAAACAGGCCTTCCTGCGCAAGGTGACGATCGTCGGGGCTGCCACCACCATCCTGGCGCTGTTCACCATCTTCGAGATCGTCAGCCACACGTCGGTCTACGGCAAGTTCCAGTGGGAGTCGATCCTCACGCTGGTGGTCGTGCTCGGCGCCGGACCGGTCATCTACCTGATCGCACGCGGGATCAGGCGCCGGAACGACTCCCTGGACCTGGCCATGGCCATGCACGAGCTCCCGCCGGAGTAGCGGCAACCAGCATCTGGGGGCCGAGGAGGGAACAGCGAGTGCCCGTTTTCCGGGGGGCGAAGAAGAGGCGCGCAATGCGCCTCTTCTTCGCTACCGACCTGCACGGCTCGGAGGTCTGCTTCCGTAAGTTCCTGGCCGCGGCGAAGGCGTACGAAGCCGACGTGCTGCTGCTCGGCGGTGACTTCGCCGGCAAGGGCCTGGTCCCGGTGCTTCGCCGCGGCGACAAGTGGTCGGCGAGCCTGGACGGCCAGGAGGTCACCGTCACCGAGCAGGACTACGAGCGGCTCGCGGCCGACTTCACCAAGCGCGGCTTCTACCCGGTGCGCATGGACGACGACGAGCTAGCCAGGCTCAGTGCCGACGCCGACGCCCTGGAAGAGCTGTTCAAGGACGAGATCAGGGCCCAGGTGCAGCGCTGGTGCGACCTGGCGGCCGAGCGCCTCGACCCGCGCGTGCGCTGCATCATCACCCCGGGCAACGACGATCCGGTCGAGGCCGACCAGGTGCTCGAGGCGTCCGAGCGCGTCGAGTTCCCGTCGTTCCAGGTCTGCGAGCTCGGCCCGTTCTCGATGGCCAGCCTGGGCGTGGTGCCGCCCACTCCGTGGAACACCGAGCGGGAATGCCCGGAGGACGAGATCGCCAGGCGCATCGACGAGATGCTCGATCCGTTCCCGGCCGACACCAGGTGGATCCTGAATTTCCACAGCCCGCCATATGCCACTGGCCTGGACGACGCGCCCGAGCTCGACGCGAGCCTGCGGCCGGTGATCCGCGGCGGGCGGCCGAGCGTCGTGCCGGTCGGCAGCCACGCCGTCAGGGACGCGATCAGGAAGTACCAGCCGGTCGTCGCGCTGCACGGCCACATCCACGAGTCGAGGGGCGTTCAGAAGATCGGCAAGACGCTGTGCATCAATCCAGGCAGCGACTACTCTTCTGGCGTGCTCAAGGGCGCTGTGGTCGACCTCGCCGAGGATGGGACCTACATGGACTTCCTGCTCACTACCGGATGACCGAACTGGCAGACGATGCGGCCCAGGCGCCGCTCGCCGACCCGGTAGCCGAGGCCCGGCGGCTGATCGAGGCCGCTGCGGCCGCTGGCCTGGTGTTGCGCGCGCTCGGCGGGGTCGGCGTGAGCTTGCAGGCACCGGACGGCCGCCCGCGGCTCGCCAGGCCCCTCAAGGACATCGACCTGGCAGTAGCCAAGGGCGCGAGCCGCCCGACAGTACGGGTGATGCTCTCGGCCGGCTATCTGGCCGATGAGATGTTCAACGCGCTGCGCGGCTCGCGGCGCCTGCTGTTCCACGACCCGGTGAACGGCAGGCACCTCGACGTGTTCGTGGGCGAGTTCTCGATGTGCCACGATCTCCCGATGACCGCGCGGCTTAACCGCGATCCGCTGACGGTGCCCGTCGAGGAACTGCTGCTTTCCAAGCTGCAGATCGTCGAGCTCACCAGCAACGACCAGGGCGATATCTACAGCCTGCTGTTCCATCATGACGTGAGCGACGGCGACGCCAACGGGGCTATCAACGCCAGCTTCATCGCCGGGCTTTGCGCTGGTGACTGGGGGCTGTGGCGGACCTGCCAGCTGAACATCGTCCGGCTGCTCACCGGCCTGGAGGACTCCACGCTCGACCAGGGTGAGCGCGAGAGCATCGCCGGCCGGCTTGCGACCCTGCGGGACCGGATCGAAGCCGAGCCGAAGAGCAGGAGATGGCGGATCCGCAACCAGGTTGGCGACCGGGTCCGCTGGTATGCCGAGCCCGAGGAAGAGGCCGCCGGAGCCTGAATGGCGCCGGGCACCTCGCGCCCGGCGCTGGTCTTCGGCGCGAACGAATGCTACTGCGCTGGCGTGCCAAGCGGCACCGCATCGATCGCGGCCCTGGCCATGCTTGTCGTGAACGCGTAGCGGGACGCGCGGTATAGATGCTGGCCGAACTCGACCGGGCGATCATTGTCGTCGTAGGCGATGCGCTCCATGGTCAGCAGCGCCGCACCGCGGGCCTCGTTCAGGATCTTGGCCTCGGTCGTGGTCGCGTTCTTCGCGCTCATCCGCTGGGTCGCCGAGCCCAGCCGGATGCCCGCCGCGCGCAGCAGCTCGTAAAGGCCGTGCTCGGTAAGCATTTCGCTGCTCAGGTGGATCTGCGCGGCTGGCAGGTAATTGTGCATCAGCGCGATCGGCTCGCCATCGGCCAGCCTGATCCGCTCCAGGCAGATCACCAGGGACCGCTCTGGCAGGTGCAGGGCGCTAGCCACGGCGTCGCTGGCGTGACCGACCTCGTTGCGCACGACCTGGGTGGAAGGCATCCGGCCGGCGGCGGCGAGATCGTCGTAGAGGCTGGTGAGCTCCACGTCGCGATCGATCCGCTCCTTGGCGACCAGGGTGCCGGTGCCGCGCTTCCTGATCACCATTCCCTTGTTGGCCAGGTACAGGAAAGCGGCCCGCACGGTTGGCCTGGACAGGCCAAGGCGCTCGGCGAGCTCGACCTCGTTGTCCAGCCGCGCGCCTGCCTTGAGCGTGCCTGACCTGATGGCCGTCTCGAAGTGCTGGGCGAGCTGGAAGTACAGCGGTACCGGGCTGGCCCGGTCGATGGTGATCACGCCGGCCGCGCTTGGCCGTTCTGATGTGCTCATCGCCCCTTCCTCGCTTAGCTCGCCGGATCGGGCCGGTCGCTGCCCGAAGCGCGCTTGTGCGCTTGTTTGCGCGCTTGTCTGGACAAGGCGATTATCGCGCATGGAGCGGTGAACTTCACAGCAGGCTCACGGCGATGTCCACGGCGGCAGCCACATCGTCGTCGGGCGGATAGAGCAAGTTGCGGCCGACCACGAGGCCGTGCACGTTCGGCAGGGCGAGCGCCTGCCGCCACCGGTCGAACATCTCATCTGGCCGGTCGCCGGTGTCGCCTCCCAGCAGCAGAGCCGGCAACGTGAACGCCTCGGCGACCCGCTCCATCTCCTGGACCACGGGTATCTTCAGCCAGGTGTATGCGGACGTCGATCCGAGTCCCGAGGCGATCGCGATGGCGCGGATCACGGCGTCGGGGGACAGGTCGTTCGCTCGCTGGTCACTGCGCCTGCTGACCATGAACGGCTCGATGACGGCCGCGAGCTGCCGCGAGGCGAGGTCGCTGATCGCGTCGGCGCACGCCTGGAGCGTGGCTGCGGTGGCTGCGTCCGCCGGGTCGATGCGGAGCAGCATCTTGCCGCCGTCCAGCCCGGAGGCCTCGATGGCGGCCGCGGTGTAGCCGGTGAACCGGTCATCCAGCTCGAAGGCCGACCCAGGCAGGCCGCCCCGGTTCATGGAGCCGAGTATGACCTTGTCGTCAAGTGCGCCAAGGAGCAGCAGGTCCTCGACGATGTCAGCGGTGCCGAGCACCCCGTCCACCCCGGGCCTGCCCAGGGCGATGACGATGCGGTCGAGCAGATCGCGGCGGCTGGCCATGGCCATCGGCCGGTTCCCGGCGGCCAGGATGCCGCGTGCGGCATGGTCGGCAGCGATGATCATGAGCCGGCCGCTTGCGCCCAGCCAGGGGCGCCGCCGCCGCCGCGCTGCCGCCTTGGCCACCGCGGCCGGGTTGCGCGCCCGGGTCTCGCTAATGATGCGCCGCTGCTCATCAAGCACCAGGCGTCTCCTTGCTAGGGTCGCCTCAGCTGCGTCGCGGCAGGTCACCCGTTCATGTCTGCCAGCGCGGCTCGGCTGCCTCAGTTCCAGTGCCTCGGAGTATGTAATTAGTTATTGACATACTCTCATGCCATCATGCACGGTAGGCGCACGGACAACAATGCCTTCGCCACCCATGCACGACAGGGGGATCGATGCGTAGCGGACAAGCGATGGCGTCCGGGAAGCCACTGCGCGTCGGCCTCGTCGGCGCGGGGCTTATCGCCCAGGTGATGCACCTGCATTACCTGGCCGAGCTGCATGAGGAGTTCGAGGTCGCCGCGATCTGCGACCTCGCCGGGGACAACGCACGGGCCTGCGCCGATCGCTACGGAATTGCCTTCGCCTGCACGGACTGGCAGGACCTGATCGCCCAGCCGCTTGACGCGGTGCTCATCCTGACTTCGGGCAGCCACGCGCCGATCGCGATTGGCGCGGCCAAGGCTGGACTGCACGTGCTGACCGAGAAGCCGATGTGCTTTTCGGTCGCGGAAGGCCAGGAAATGGTCGCGGCGGCCGACGATGCAGGCGTCATCCTGATGGTCGGCTACCCGAAGCGCTATGACCTCTCCTATTCCAGGTTCGCTGAGCTGGCAGGCGACCTGACAGGGGCCAGGCTGCTCCGGGTGACCACGTTGGAGTCGCCATTCCAGCCCTATGTGGGGCACTACCCGCTGCTGCCGCCAGCCAGGCCGCCGCGCGACGTGGCCGAGCGGCTGCGCGCGGACGCGCACGAGCGGATCGCCGCCGCGGTGGGCTGGGCTGGCGAGGAGGCCGGGCGAATCTACGGCGGCGTGCTGCTCGACACGCTCGTGCACGAGATCAACTCAGTGCGCGGCTTGCTCGGCGAACCCGACCAGCTTGACTACGCCGACCTGAGCGAGCAGGCAGTCACGGTGCTGCTGCGGTTCGGCGACGTGCGTGCTGCTATCCACTGGATCGACCTGCCCGGCATTGCCAGGTACCAGATGGAGTTCGCTCTGTTCGCGCCCGATCGGCGGGTCACGCTCGCCTTTCCCTCGCCGTACCTGCGCAACGAGCCGTGCACGCTGACGGTCGAAGGCGGTGATCCTGGCACCCCGAGGTCCTGGCAGACGCGCGAGACCGTGGGCTACGAGAGCGGGTTCAAGCGCGAGCTTGAAGCGTTCGCAGCCTGCGTGCGAACCGGGACGACTCCAGTGACCTCGGGCCGGGACGGGCTCGCCGACATCGCGCTGTGCCAGGCCATCATCGAGTGCCACGGGAATGGCAAGCCGGTGCCGCACCCTACTGACGCAAGCAGATTCGGACCCTGAATCAGGAGTGCAGCGGGAGATGGAAACTCAGCGCGACGATCGGGCCATCCTTGTCGCGAACGCCCCGGTCAGTTATGGCGCGTTCGAAGTCACCGTCGGGCATGACCCCAATGTCCCCGACGGTCGCAGCGTGCTCGATCAGGTGGCGGCCGCGGGCTACTCGGGGATCGATCTCGGGCCAGTCGGGTACCTGGGCAGCGGCTCGGCGCTAGGTGAGCGGCTCGCCGAACGTGGCCTCGGCCTGGCAGGCGCGTACCTCGAGCTGCCCTACGCCGATCACGACGCGCTCGAGCGGACGCTGCCCGACCTGGACGCGATGCTCGACACTTTCGACGCGGTCCGGTCCTACCTCACCGGTCCGCCGCCGCGGCCGACCCTCGCTGATGCCGGCTCGCCGGCCCGCCGGGACCGTCCGGGGCGCTCAGCCGGCGACCCGGCACAGGGGCTGAGCGCCGAGGAGTGGCGGAAGTTCGGCGAGGGCCTCGCACGGGTCGTGTCCAGGTGCCGGGACCGCGGCTACGAGCCCACCTTCCATCCCGAGACCGGCACCTACGTGGAGGCTCCTTGGGAGGTCGAGCGGGTGCTCGACCTGTCCGACATCGGGCTCTGCCTGGAGACTGGGCACATGATGCTCGGCGGCGGCGACGCGGTCGCCATGCTTCACGACACCGCCAGCAGGATCAACCACGTGCACCTCAAGGACGCGGTACTTGACGTCATGCGGAAGATCGTCGCCGACGAGGCGCCGGTGACCGAGATCTGGTCGCGGGAGGCGTTCTGCGCCCTCGGCCACGGGGACCTGGACGTCCAGGCGATTCTGGACGGCCTGCAGGCGATCGGCTTCAGCGGCTGGCTCGTCGTGGAGCAGGACATCTTCCCGCGGACCGCCGAGCGGTTCGCCCGCGCGGCCGCGGATCAGCGGGACAACCGCGCGTACCTGGCTG